>CAZKCJ010000150.1:1663-7326 GCA_964550885.1 uncultured Rubrivivax sp.
GTGGTCGCGCAGCTGCGGCTGCAGCCGCCGAGCGTGCGCAGCGCGGCCGCCTGAGGCCGGCGCGGGCGCTGCGCCGCCCGCCCGCAGGCGGCAAGGGTGGGGAGCAGCGCCGCCCGCACTTCGCCGCGAGCGCGCTGCGCAGGCCCGCGGCTTTGGGCGAGAATCGCGGCAGCGCCACCGATAACAGCAAGGGCGTCGACCGCCCCGATCACCACGCCATGCCGGCCAAAGGCAAGATCCTCGTCGTCGACGACGACCGCCTGGTCCTGGCGAGCCTGACCCACGGCCTGACCCAGGCGGGCTACGAGGTGATCGACGCCGACAACGGCGACGACGCGATCCTGCTCGCGCACGAGCAGCGGCCCGACCTGGCGCTGCTGGACATCCGGATGGAGGGCAAGAGCGGCTTCGACGTCGCCGCGTACCTGCGCCAGTCGCTGCGGGTGCCGTTCATGTTCCTGTCGGCCTTCTCCGACCCGGCGACGGTCGCGCGCGTGGCCGCGCTCGGCGCGGTCGCCTACCTGGTCAAGCCGCTGGACATCGGCCAGATCGTGCCGACGGTCGACGCCGAGTTCGCGCGCATCCGCGCGCAGCGCGCGGATGCGCCCGCGGCGGCCGCGGAGTCGGCCGAGCCGGCGCTGGACGTGGTCGCACTGGCGGTGGGGGTGCTGATGCACCGCTACTCGCTGCCGCGCGCCGACGCGCTGCAGCGGATGCAGCGCATCGCCGACGCGGCCGGCATCGGCCTGGCCGAGCAGGCCGAGCGGCTGGTGCGCGCGGTCGAGGAGCTCGGCCGACCCGGCGCCGCCTGAGCGCCGGCGCTTGATCCGCGCCAGCTTCGCAGCGGACGCTGTGGCGCGCGGCGGATCGACGCCGCGACACCGAGGCGCAGGCCGACCTGGCGCGCGCGCCGAACGAGGCACGCGCATCGGCCGGCGCGGCCGCGGCCGGCGCCGCCAGCCCGCGGCCTCAGCCGCCGAGCGTGAAGTGGAAGCTCGCGCCGCGGCCGGGCTCGGCCTCGGCCCAGATGTCGCCGCCGTGGCGGCGCACGATCCGCTTGACCGAGGCCAGGCCGACGCCGGTGCCGGGGAAGTCGTTGGCGCTGTGCAGCCGCTGGAACACGCCGAACAGCCGGTCGGCGTTGCGCATGTCGAAGCCGGCGCCGTTGTCGGCGACGGTGAACACGCGCCGTCCGTCCTGCGTCGCCGCGCGCAGGCTGACCCGCGCCTGCGGCGTGCGCGCGCTGTACTTCCAGGCGTTGCCCAGCAGGTTCTCCAGCACCAGCCGCAGCAGCGTCGGATCACCGTCGACCACCAGGTCGGGCGCGATCTCGACCGCCACCTGGCGCTGCGGCGCGCCGCGCCGCAGGTCGTCGACCACGTAGCCGGCCAGCTGCGACAGGTTGACCGGCTGGCGCGTCAGCGGCTGCGCCGACAGGTTGGCCAGCGCGAGCAGCGCATCGATCATGCCGTTCATGCGTGCGGCCGCGGCCAGCACCCGGTCGAGGTGGTCGTTGCCGACGCGGTCGAGCACGCGGCCGTAGTCCTCCTTCAGGATCCGCGCGAAGCCCTCGACCACGCGGATCGGCGCGCGCAGGTCGTGGGTCACGGTGTAGCTGAAGGCCGCCTGTTCGCTCAGCGCCTCGCCCGATTCGAGCTGCAGCGCCGCGGCGCCGGCTGCGGCTGGCGCGGTGGTGCCGGCAGCGGCGCCGGCGCGGGCGATGCCGATATAACCCTCGAAGCGGCCCTGCGCGTCGAAGCGCGGTGCGCCGCGCAGCAGCCAGTGCGCGGCGTCGCTGCCGTCGGGCGCGCGCACCGCGACGTCGCGCAGCGGCACCATCGACTCGAGCTGCGCACGCAGCCCGGCGTGCGCGTCGCTGCCGCCTTCGACCCGCTCCCACAGCGGCTGGCCGCCGGTGGGCGCAGCCCAGGCCGCGGGCGCGGCGCCGGC
The DNA here is from genome assembly GCA_964550885.1 of uncultured Rubrivivax sp. Classification (GTDB taxonomy): domain Bacteria; phylum Pseudomonadota; class Gammaproteobacteria; order Burkholderiales; family Burkholderiaceae_C; genus Rubrivivax. Next base: position 3,614 of record CAZKCJ010000150.1, read on the forward strand.
CGGCGGCTGCAGCCGCGCAAGCCGGTGGTTGCGGTCGGTCTGCCATTGCCACACGTCGAGTACCTGGTCGAGCAGGTGCTGGCGGGCGCGCGCCTCGCGCAGCGCGTCGGTGTCGCGGCGCTGCTGCTGCAGCCGGCCCAGTGCGAACGCGGCGGCGACCAGCGCCGCCAGCACGACCGCCGCCAAGCCCAGGGCCCAGCCGTCCACGGCAGCGCTCGTCGCAGGCATGCGGGCATTGTAGGAGCGCGTCGCCGCGCGACCGCCTCCGCGGCGGGCGCCGCGGCGGGCGCGGCGACGGCGCTGCGCGCGCTGCTGCGCGGCGCTGGCGTGACTTATTGCGAGGCCCCCGCGGGCGCCGCCTTCGTATCATCACGCGCGTGGATCCGCACTCACCCCTGCCGCCGTCGGACGACGCCGCGGCCGACCCGGCGTCGGCGGCGGTGCTCGACGAGCTCGCGCTGCAGCGGCTGCACGCGCTCGACCCGACCGGCGCGAACCGGGTGGTCGAACGCGTGCTGCGCGCGTGCGAGGGCTCGCTCGAGCGGCTGCTCGGCGAGGCCAGCGCGGCGCAGGTCAGCGGCGACCAGACCGCGGTGCGGCACGTCGCGCACACGCTGAAGTCGTCGTCGGCCAGCGTCGGCGCGCTGCAGCTGTCGCAGCAGTGCAGCGAGATCGAGCGCCGGCTGCAGCAGGCCGGGGCTTCGGGGATCGAGGCGTCGCTGCAGGGGCTGCAGCTCGAGGGCCAGCGGGTGCTGGTCGCGGTGCGCCGGATGCTCGCGCCCTGAGCCGCGGTGATGAGCGGCACCGACCCTTTTCGCGACGACGGCGGCCGCCCGACCGAGGTCCTGCTCGTCGACGACGACGAGGTGAACCTGCTGCTGACCGCGATCGCGCTGCGCGACCGCGGTTTCGTCGTGGTCGAGTCTGCCGGCGGCGAGCACGCGCTGCAGCGGCTCGCGCGGCGGGTGCCCGACCTGATCGTGCTCGACGCGATCATGCCCGGGCTGGACGGCTTCGAGACCTGCCGCCGGCTGCGCACGCTGCCGGGCTGCGAGCACCTGCCGGTGCTGATGCTCACCGGGCTGGACGACGACCCGTCGATCCTGCGCGCGTACCAGGCCGGGGCGACCGACTTCTTCGTCAAGTCCAACCAGTGGAGCCTGCTCGCCGGGCGGCTGCAGTACCTGCTGCGCGCGTCGCGCACGCGGCTGGAGCTGGAGCGCAGCAAGGCCACGCTCGCACGCGCGCAGGACCTGGCGCGCATGGGCAGCTTCGACTGGCGGCGCGACGGCCAGCGCAGCGGCCGGCTGGTGCTGTCGCCGCAGGCGCGGCGCGTGCTCGGGCTGCCGGCGGCGGCCGGCGTCAGCCTGCGGCGGCTGCTGCGGCTGATCGTGCCCGACAAGCGCCGGCTGATGCTGCGGCTGCTGTGCGGCGCCGACCGCCAGGCCGCGGTGCTGGCCACCGACCTGCCGGTGCGGCTGCCCGACGGGCGCGAGCGGATCATCCACGTCGAGGCCGAGCCGGAGTTCGACGAGCAGGGCGGCGAGCTCGGCTTCACCGGGATCGTGCAGGACGTGACCGATCGCCGGCTGGACGAGGACAAGATCCGCCATCTGGCGAACTTCGACTCGCTGACCGGGCTGCCCAACCGCCGCCAGCTGGTGTGGCGAATGGAGCGCGCGATCGACCATGCGCGCCGCCTCGGGCACCAGTGCGCGTTCCTGCTGATCGACCTGGACCGCTTCAAGCTGATCAACGACACCCTCGGCCACACCGCCGGCGACGAGCTGCTGATGGAGGTCGCGGCGCGGCTGCGCGACTGCGTGCGCCACAGCGACCAGGTGTTCGACGACGTGCTCGAGGCCGCCGGTGCGCGCGTGCACCGCTCGCTCGAGGCGGTCGGGCGCCTGGGCGGCGACGAGTTCATCGCGCTGCTGCCCGAGATCGGCGACGAGGCCGACGCGCAGCGGGTCGCGCAGCGCGTGCTCGACAAGATGCGCGCGCCGATCCTGGTGGGCACGCAGGAGTGCTTCGTCACCGCCAGCGTCGGCATCGCGATCTACCCGCGCGACGGCCTGACCGTGGCCGAGCTGCTGCGCAACTCCGACGTCGCGATGTACTCGGCCAAGGCGCAGGGCAAGGACGCGGCCGCGGTCTACAGCCCGCTGCTGGCCGGCGGCGGGCGCGAGCGGCTCGAGCTCGAGACCGCGCTGCACAAGGCGATCGAGCGCGACGAGCTGATCCTGCACTACCAGCCGATCATCGACGTGCGCTCGGCGCGGATGATCGGCGCCGAGGCGCTGATGCGCTGGCAGCGCGGCGGCGCGCTGGTGCCGCCGGGCGAGTTCATCCCGCTGGCCGAGGAGTCGGGCCTGATCGTGCCGCTGTCGATGTGGGCGCTGCGCGCGGCCGCGCAGCAGGCGCGCGCGTGGAAGAGCAGCTTCGGCTTCGACGAGTCGATCGCGGTCAACCTGCCGAGCCGGCTGTTCGAGCGCAGCGACCTGGTCGACCAGATCGACGAGTTCGCCACCGAGGCCGGGGTGCCGCACCGCAGCCTGAAGCTCGAGATCACCGAGAGCGGGCTGATGAAGGACCTGCAGGCGCTGACCCCGGGGCTGTACAAGCTGAAGGACCTGAACGTCGAGGTCGCGATCGACGACTTCGGCACCGGCTACTCGTCGCTGGCCTACCTGACCACGCTGCCGATCGCCGAGCTGAAGATCGACCGCTCGTTCGTGCAGAGCCTGGGCGTGTCGCCGCAGAGCGCGGCGGTGGTCAGCGCGATCATCGCGCTGTCGCGCTCGCTCGGCCTGCGGGTGATCGGCGAAGGCGTCGAGAACCTGCGCCAGATGGAAGTGCTGCACCGGCTGGGCTGCAGCACGATGCAGGGCTTCCTGTTCAGCCGGCCGATCCCGCCCGACGAGATCGAGCGCTGGCTGCAGCAGACGGTGCTGCCGCGCAAGGCGCCGTGGATCGCGCGTGCCGCCGGCCAGGACGCGGCGGGCGAGGCCGCGCGCAGCGCGCGCCGCGTCAACTGAAGGCGTGCGCGGATCAGGCCTGCGGCAGCGACCCGATGCAGCCACCAGCGACGATGACCCAGCGCCGCCGGCACGGCCCGCCGGCTGACCGCCCAGCGTTGCCGGTGCCTGCGCGCGCACCCAGGGCCGCGCCGCACCCGGCCCGCCCCGGGTAGACATCAGTGCAACCGGGTGCGGACCTACGTTCCTCGACAAGGACTAGCCGATGGATCTGTCGCACGGAGCCGCCCAGCTGGCGGCAAGCGCATCGCCGGTGCAACTGGCCAAGGCGGCGCTGCGCCGGATGGCGCTGGACAAGGTGGAGCCCACGCCGGAGAACTACGCGCGCGCCTACGCGGCCGAGGGCGGCGGCCGCATGCCGGGCGCAGCGCTGCCCGACGCGGCGCGCGCGGTGCTGCAGCGAGCGGCCCGCCAGCGCGACGCCGACGACGGCGACGGTCTGTCGCTGCTTCTGCTGGAAGGGGGCTTGGACGCGGCGGCTCAGCACCTGGAGCAGCTTGGCGCGGCGTCGGCGGCGCAGGCCGGCGACTGGGCGCTGCTGATCGAGCGGCTCGCCGCCGGCCTGGAGCGCGGCAGCCGCAGCTGGACCAGCGCGCGCAAGAAGGAGAGCCTGCAGCGCGTGCTCAACGCCGGCCGCAGCGATGCGCCCCGGCTGCGGCTGCGCATCGACCACCT
>CAZKCJ010000151.1:0-7324 GCA_964550885.1 uncultured Rubrivivax sp.
GCCGGGCACGACGCCGTGCACCGCGCCGCGGTCGATCACCAGCTTGCGCGAATAGCGGTCGGCCACCTCGTGCAGCACCTCGGCGGCAATCGTGCGCGCCGGCAGCTGCGCGCGCAGCTCGAGCAGCGCGCGCAGCTGCTGGTTCTCGACCAGCAGCCGGTCGCCGTCGAGCGCGCGCAGCGCCTGCCGCGCGAGCTGCTCCTGCGCGCGGTGCTCGCCGACCAGCGCCGCGTTCAGGCCGAGCAGGTACTCGGCGCCGTCACGCCACAGCTGCACCGGCACCGCCAGCGTGCGCTGCACCGGCAGCAGCGCAGTCGCGATCGCCGCGCGCAGCGTCTGCGCGAACTGCATGCGGGTGTCGGCCACCATCAGGAAGACGGCCAGCGCGGCGAAGAACACGAGCCGCGCCAGCGCGGACGGCCCCTGGCGGAAGAACGGCGGTGGCGTGCGGTCGTAGCTGGCGATGGCCATGGCACGCGCCGGCTGGGCCCCCTGGCGCGCTCACTCCGACGTGAAGATGCTGCCCAGCCGGTCCATCCGCTCCAGCGCCATCCCGCAGCCGCGGGCGACGCAGGTCAGCGGATCCTCGGCCACCAGCACCGGCAGACCGGTCTCCTCGGCCAGCAGCCGGTCGAGGTCGCGCAGCAGCGCGCCGCCGCCGGTGAGCATCATGCCGCGCTCGGCGATGTCGGCGCCCAGCTCGGGGGGCGTCTGCTCGAGCGCGTTCTTCACCGCCGAGACCATCTGGTTCAGCGGGTCGGTCAGCGCCTCGAGGATCTCGTTGCTGCTGATCGTGAACGAACGCGGCACGCCTTCGGACAGGTTGCGGCCCTTGACCTCGATCTCGCGCACCTCGGAGCCGGGGAAGGCCGAGCCGATGCTGTTCTTGATCGCCTCGGCGGTGGGCTCGCCGATCAGCATGCCGTAGTTGCGGCGGATGTAGTTGATGATCGCCTCGTCGAACTTGTCGCCGCCGACGCGCACCGAACCCTTGTAGACCATGCCGCCGAGCGAGATGACGCCGACCTCCGTGGTACCACCGCCGATGTCGACCACCATCGAGCCGGCGGCTTCCGAGACGGGCAGGCCGGCGCCGATCGCGGCGGCCATCGGTTCCTCGATCAGGAACACCTGCGAAGCGCCGGCGCCGAGCGCCGATTCGCGGATCGCGCGGCGCTCGACCTGCGTGGAGCCGCAGGGCACGCAGATGATGATGCGCGGGCTCGGCGAGAACAGCCGCGACTCGTGCACCATCTTGATGAACTGCTTGAGCATCTGCTCGGTGACGGTGAAGTCGGCGATCACGCCGTCCTTCATCGGCCGGATCGCCTCGATGTTGCCCGGCACCTTGCCGAGCATCGCCTTGGCCTCGGCACCCACCGCCTGGATCGTCTTCTTGCCGTGCGGGCCGCCCTCGTGGCGGATCGCGACCACCGACGGCTCGTCGAGCACGATCCCCTGGTTGCGCACGAAGATCAGCGTGTTGGCCGTACCCAGGTCGATGGCCAGGTCGGTCGAGAAGTAGCGGCGCAGGGAAGCGAACATGGGGTCGAGGCGGAGTAGGCGCGGCGCGGGCGTCGGCGGGTCAGCGCGCGCGTGGCGCTGCGGGGCGGAGCAGGGCGGGACCCTGGAGCGACATCGACGAAGGAGCGATGAGGCGGCAACGCCGCTGCGCCAGGTACCCGGTGCGACGCAGTCGGCGGCGAAGCTGCGGCGCGGCGGCCCCGTGACGTACGGCAGCCGGCATGACCAGCCCGGGCGTAATCGGATAACGTCGGATAATAGCTCAACCCCCTTGCCGCCGGGGGCCGCGCCGGGCCCGTTGCGGCAGGTGTCACGGCCCCGCCAACGCCCGTCGCCGCGATGCCGCTGACCCCGCAGGACGTGAACCGGATCGCCCGGCTGGCGCGGCTCGAGTTGAGCACCGCCGAACAGCAGGCGATGCTCGCGCAGCTCAACGACTTCTTCGCGATCGTCGAGCGCCTGCGCGCGGTCGACACCGCCGGCGTCGACCCGCTGTACACGCCGCTGTCGGCGGTGGAGCCGGTGGCGCTGCGGCTGCGCGACGACGCGGTCACCGAGGCGGACCAGCGCGAAGCCAACCAGCACTCGGCGCCGGCGGTGCGCGACGGTCTGTACCTGGTGCCGAAGGTCGTCGAATGAAGCCGCTGCACGCCTGCGGCGTGGCCGAGCTGGCGCGGGCGCTGGGCGCCGGCGCGGTCTCCAGCGTCGAACTCACGCAACATCTGCTTGCGCGTGTTGCCGATCACGAAGCGCTCGGCGCCTTCGTCGCGCTGGCCGCCGAGCGCAGCCTGGCGCAGGCGCGCGCCGCCGACGAGCGCCGCGCGCGCGGCGCCGCGCAGCGGCTGACCGGCGTGCCGGTCGCGCACAAGGACATCTTCGTCACCCGCGACTGGCCGACGACTGCCGGCTCGAAGATGCTCGCCCGCTACGCGAGCCCCTTCGACGCGGCGGTGGTCGAGCGGCTGGGCGAGGGCGCGCCCGACGCGCCCGGCGCCGGCATGGTCACGCTGGGCAAGCTCAACTGCGACGAGTTCGCGATGGGCTCGAGCAACGAGAGCTCGGTGTTCGGCCCGACGCGCAACCCGTGGGATCCGCGGCACGTGTCCGGCGGCTCGTCGGGCGGCTCGGCCGCCGCCGTCGCCGCGCGGCTGGTGCCGGCGGCTACCGGCACCGACACCGGCGGCTCGATCCGCCAGCCGGCCAGCTTCTGCGGCGTGACCGGGATCAAGCCGACCTACGGTGCCTGTTCGCGCTGGGGGATGATCGCGTTCGCCTCCAGCCTGGACCAGGCCGGCGTGCTCGCGCGCTCGGCCGAGGACTGCGCGCTGCTGCTGAGCGCGATGAACGGCTTCGACCCGCGCGACTCGACCAGCAGCCAGCGGCCGCCGCAGGACTGGCACGCGCAGATGCTGCAGCCGCGCGACGGCGGCGATGGCGCGCAGCCGCTGCGCGAGCTGCGCATCGGGCTGCCGCGCGAGTTCTTCCCGGCGGGGCTGAACCCCGCGATCGAGCGCGCGGTGCGCGCGGCGCTGGCCGAACTGGAGCGCCTGGGCGCACGGCTGGTCGACGTGAGCCTGCCGCGCACCGAGTTGTCGATCCCGGTGTACTACCTGATCGCGCCGGCCGAGGCGAGCTCGAACCTGGCGCGCTTCGACGGCGTGAAGTACGGCCACCGCGCCGCGTCCTACACCGACCTGAACTCGATGTACGAGCGCACCCGCGCCGAGGGCTTCGGCGCGGAGGTCAAGCGCCGCATCATGATCGGCACCTACGTGCTCAGCCACGGCTACTACGACGCCTACTACCTGCAGGCGCAGAAGCTGCGGCGGATGATCGCCGACGACTTCCGCGCCTGCTTCGCGCACTGCGAGCTGATCGCCGGCCCGGTCGCGCCGACCGTCGCCTGGCCGCTGGGCGCGCAGGACGCCGATCCGGTCAAGGCCTACCTGGCCGACATCTTCACCCTGCCCGCCAGCCTGGCCGGGCTGCCGGCGATGAGCGTGCCGGCGGGCTTCGGCGACGGCGGCCTGCCGGTGGGGCTGCAGCTGATCGGCAACTACCACGCCGAGGGCAGGTTGCTGCACGCGGCGCACGCGCTGCAGCAGGCGACCGACTGGCACGAGCGCGCGCCCGCGCCGGCGCAGGCATGAACGCCCATCACTTGGTCCGCGGCTTCGAGGTCGTGATCGGCCTGGAGACTCACGCGCAGCTGTGGACCGCCAGCAAGATCTTCAGCGGTGCGCCCACCGCCTTCGGCGCGGCGCCCAACACCCAGGCCTGCGCGATCGACCTCGGGCTGCCGGGCACGCTGCCGGTGCTCAACCGCGGCGCGGTCGAGCGCGCGATCCGCTTCGGGCTGGCGGTGGGCGCGCGGATCGCGCCGCTGTCGATCTTCGCGCGCAAGAACTACTTCTACCCGGACCTGCCCAAGGGCTACCAGATCAGCCAGTACGAGATCCCGGTGGTGCAGGGCGGGCAGCTGACGTTTCGCGTCGGCGACGAGCTGCGGTGCGCGCGCCTGACCCGCGCGCACCTGGAGGAGGACGCCGGCAAGTCGCTGCACGAGGACTACGCCGGCCAGTCGGGCATCGACCTGAACCGCGCCGGCGTGCCGCTGCTCGAGATCGTCACCGAGCCCGACCTGCGCAGCAGCGCCGAGGCGGTGGCCTACGCGCGCGCGCTGCACGCGCTGGTGGTGTGGCTGGGCGTGTGCGACGGCAACATGCAGGAGGGGAGCTTCCGCTGCGACGCCAACGTGTCGGTGCGCAGGCCCGGCGAAGGCCTGGGCACGCGGCGCGAGATCAAGAACCTGAACAGCTTCCGCTTCCTGCAGCAGGCGATCGACTTCGAAGTGCAGTGGCAGATCGAGCGCATCGAGGACGGCCTGCCGATCGAGCAGGCGACCGTGCTGTTCGACCCGGGCAGCGGCCAGACCCGGGCGATGCGCAGCAAGGAAGACGCGCACGACTACCGCTACTTTCCCGACCCCGACCTGCCGCCGCTGGTGATCGAGCCGGCCTGGGTCGAGCGGGTGCGCGCGGCGATGCCGGAGCTGCCGGCGGCGATGGCCGAGCGGCTGCAGCGCGACGACGCGCTGCCAGCGGCCGACGCCACGCTGATGGTGCAGAGCCTGCCGTTCGCGCGCTACTACGAGGCGCTGCGCGACGCCTGCGGGCAGCCCAAGCTCGCCGCCAACTGGCTGATGGGCGAGGTGTCGCGCCGGCTCAACGCCGAAGCGCGCGAGATCGACGCGATCCCGGTCGGCGCCGCGCTGCTGGGCGCGCTGATCGCGCGCGTGGCGGACGGCACGGTCTCCAACAGCGGCGCGCGCCAGCTGTTCGACGCGCTGTGGAGCGATCCGCCTGCGGCTTCGTCGGGCGACGCCGCCCGGCAGGCGGTCGATGCGCTGATCGAGGCCAAGGGCCTGCGGCAGCTCAGCGACGCCGGGGCGCTGCAGGCGATCGTCGACGGCGTGATCGCCGCGCAGCCGAAGTCGGTGCAGGAGTACCGCGCCGGCAAGGACAAGGCCTTCAACGCGCTGGTCGGCCAGGTGATGAAGGCGAGCCAGGGCAAGGCCAACCCGGCGCAGGCCGCCGAGCTGCTGCGCCGCAAGCTGGGCTGAGCGCGGTCGCCGCCCGTGGGGCCGCACGGCGCTGCCCGCGACCGCCCGGGTCGCACCGGCAGCACCGGCCGCATCGGTCGCACGGGCCGCACCGTGCGCGCCGACCGCACGGGCACAGGCGCAACCTTCGCTGCGTTGCGAGCCGGTCGGCGCCCCGAGGCTCGCGCCGGTCAGGGCAGCGTCGACGGCGCCGCCGCCGACGCGTTGGTCGCGACCGGGGTGGCCCCGGCCGCGCCGGCCGCCGGCGCGATCGGCCCGAGCGAGCCCGGCGCCGCACCGGCCCACAGCAGCTTCAGCCGCGCCAGCTCGGTGTCGTACAGGCCGTTGACGCGGTCGATCTCGATCAGCTGCTGCTGGCGGGCCGCCAGCTGTGCGGCGACGGCCGCGTCGTTCGCATCGATCTGGCCGCGCAGCTTCGGCGGCAACGGCTTGCCGACGTAGAACTCGAGCTCGTCGTCCAGCGGCTTGCGCGCGGCCGCCAGGTCGAGCAACCGCTGGTCGGTGATGCGCATCGCCGCGCGCACCGAGTCCAGCGCCGCCTCGCGCGCCTGGCGGTGGCGCGCCTCGTTCGGGTAGCGGGCGAGCAGGTTACGGTCGCGGCGCACCGCGTCGGCCTGCGCCTCGCGCGCCTCGGCGCGGCGCCGCGCCTCGGCCGCCTGCGCGGCGCGCTCCTCGGCGGTGTAGCTCGGCGGATGGATCGCCTTGAGCGAGCCGTCCTGGTTAAGGATGCGCTGCTCCTTCGCGTTGCACTCGGGGATCGGCCGATCCGAGGTGAGCCGCCGCCCGCGGTCGTCGATGCAGGTGTAGATGCCCGCGCCGCTGGCCGCCGCCGGCGGTGGCGCCTGCGCGGCCGCTGCTCCCGCCGCGGCCGCCAGCCACAACAGCAGCAGACTCGGGCCGGGGGCGGGAAGGTGCATTCAGACTCCGTATCGATCGCGGTAGCGTTGGACCGGCTCCGCAAAGATCTGCAGCGCCGGGTCGTCGGTGGACTTCAGATACTGCAGCAAGTCCGCCAGCGTCGCAATCGACGCCACCGGCAGGCTCAGGCGCTGCGTGACGTACTGCACCGCCGACCACTGCACGTCCTTATCGCCCTCCGTCGCCTTTTCTTGACGGTCCAGTGCGATCAATACGCCGCAGGGTCGGGCGGCGGCAGCCTGCAGCAGCCGGATCGACTCACGCACCGAGGTGCCCGCCGAGATCACGTCGTCGACGATCAGCACGCGGCCGGCGACCGGCGCGCCGATCAGGATGCCGCCCTCGCCGTGATCCTTGGCCTCCTTGCGGTTGTAGGCGAAGGGGACGTTGTGGCCCAGCCGCGCCAGCTCCACCGCCACCGCCGCAGCCAGCGTGATCCCCTTGTAGGCCGGGCCGAACAGCATGTCGAAGGCCAGCCCCGAGTCGAGCACGCGGCGTGCATAGAATTGCGCGAGGCGGCCGAGCTTGGCGCCGTCGTTGAACAACCCGGCGTTGAAGAAGTACGGCGACAGCCGTCCGGCCTTCGTCTTGAACTCACCGAAGCGCAGCACGCCGGAACGCACTGCGAAGTGCACGAAGTCGCGGGCCAGCTCGGCCGAAGGCGGCGGCAGGGTCATGACAGGGCTTTCGTGTTCCGCCTGATCACGCTGAACCTGAACGGCATCCGTTCGGCAGCGGCCAAGGGCTTCGCGCAGTGGGCACTGCAGGCGGGCGCGGATTCTATCGGCGTGCAGGAGGTGCGCGCGCAGGCCGAGCACCTCGCCGCCGGCTTCGAGCGGCTCGGGCCGCTGCGCGGCCACTTCCACCTCGCCGAGCGCAAGGGCTACGCCGGCGTCGGCATGTACGCGCGCCGCGAGCCCAGCGCGGTCATCGCCGGCTTCGGCAGCCGCGAGTTCGACCCCGAAGGCCGCTACCTCGAACTGCGCTACGACACGCCGCAGCGCGCGCTCAGCCTGATCAGCTGCTACTTCCCCAGCGGCTCCAGCGGGCCCGAGAGGCAGGAGGCGAAGTACCGCTTCCTCGCGCGGCTGTATCCGCACCTGCTCAGGCTCGCGCGCGAGCGCGAGTTCATCCTGGTCGGCGACCTGAACATCGCGCACCAGGAGATCGACCTGAAGAACTGGCGCAGCAACCAGAAGAACTCCGGCTTCCTGCCCGAGGAGCGCGCCTGGCTCACCGCGGTGTTCGACGAGGTCGGCT
>CAZKCJ010000152.1:0-3493 GCA_964550885.1 uncultured Rubrivivax sp.
AACGTATGACTCTTTCATTCACAACATCTCGCCGGTTTTGACCGGCGCACGGAGCTTGCATGCCGCCCGCCGCCCACCCCAACCCCTACGTCGCCGCGCCGGTGGACGACTGCCGACTGGTCGCCGGCGGTGCTGCGACTTTCAGCGCGCTCGCCCACGGCAGCCCGCTGCTGCTGTGCGCGGTGCCCTACCGTCGCCTGCCGCCCGGCGCTGCGGTGGTGTGGGTCGGCGCCGACGGCCAGCCCACCCCGCCCGGCGCCTGGCTCGCCGCCTGCGCGCGCGTCGACGCGGGGTCGGCGCAGCCGCTGCAGTGGACCGCGCTGGCCAACGCAACGGGCTGGATCGTCAGCGGCGACCTGGGTGCCCTCGGGTTGCCGCCGCCGACGCAGTGCGACGGCGCCGTGCTGCTGCTCGTGACCGAGCGCGGTGCCGTTGGCTACTGGAGCGAGAGCGGGCTGCTGCAGCGCATCGAGCGCGAACTGGCGGGCCGGATCGGGGCACCGGCAGCCGGCGCCCCGCCCGATCTGGCGGGTCAGCCGCTCCCGCTGCAACGCGGGCCGACCGATGATCAACTGCGACGCGCGGTCGAGGCGGTTGCGCCGCCGGCGCGCGAGGCGGCGGCCGTACCGTGGCAGTGATCGAAGGTTCGGCGCCACCAGGGCTGCAGCTGGCGCTGAGCGCCTGCCAGTACCCGGGCGGCGTGCTCGACCGCACGCCGCGCCAGGACCTGGACCTGTTCATCGACCGCCCCGGCCCGGCCGACCGATCGAGTCGCCGGCTGCGCGACTGGCTGCTGCAGCAGCCCGGCCGGCGCGCGCTGATCCACACCGGCGACAGCATCTACATCGACGCCACCGCCGGCTTGTTCGACCCGCAACTCGTGGCCGACGGCAGCGCGGCCACCGAGCCGGGCCGCGGCGACGCGCTGCGCGACGCGCTGCGCCGCGCCTACCGGCACACGCGCGGCAGCCTGTACCGCAGCGTCACGCAGCGGCTGCAACTGATCGACGACCACGAGCTGATCGACAACTGGGAGCCCTCGCTCGACGTCGCGCGGCAGCAGGCGCTGCAGCAGCGGCTGGACATCGGCCGCGAAGTCTTCATCGAGCGCGCGCTGTTGCTGGCGGCGCCGCCGGCGCCGATCGGCGACTCGGCGCTGCCGCTGTGGGGCGAGCAGCCGATCGACGATCTGCGCTGCTTCATCGCCGACACCCGCACCGAGCGCAGCGCGCGCGATCCGGCAGCACTGGCGCAGGCGCGCATCATGAGCGGCGCGCAGTTCGACGCGCTGCTCGCGTGGCTCGATCCGCTGCCGCAGGAGCGTGCGTTGCCTGCCTACCGGCGCGTGGTGATCACGCCGTCGATCCTGCTGCCGCGCCGGCTGGCGAGCAGCGAACACCCGGCCGGCGCGCTGCGCTCGGACGCCTGGGACGGCTACCCGGGCGCGCTGCACGCGCTGCTGGCGGCACTGGCCGAGCGGCCGCGGCTGAAGGGCCTGTTCCTGTCGGGCGACGAACATCTGCCCTGCGTGCTGCGCGCCGAGGTCGCCCGCGCCGACGGCAGCGCCGCGCCGGCCGAGCTGCTGTCGGTGCACACCGGCGCGCTGTATGCGCCCTACCCCTTCGCCAACAGCCGGCCGGAGGACTTCAGCGACGAGCGCAGCTTCGGCTTTCGCGCCGAACACGCCGGCGCCGTGCGCGACTACGTCTGCCGCATCCGCTCCTGCTGGTTCCCGCTGGAGCAAGGTGACGGCTTCACCACCCTGGCCTTCGGCGCCGACCGCTGCGCCGACTCCGAGGTGGTGTTTCGCGCCGCCGACGGCCGCGACTACGCCTGGCCCGGCGGCTGACCGGCCAGTGCCTCTTCGACCGCCTGCGCCAGCGCGCGCCCGTCGAGCGGCTTGTGCAACACCCGCAGCCCTGACGCATCGGCCTCGGCCAGGTTCTGCGCGTCGGTCTCGCCGGTGATGATCAGCGCCGGCACGCAGCGGCCGAGCAGCGCGCGCACCGCCTGCACCGCAGCCGCGCCGGTCTGCCGGTCGCGCAGGCGGAAGTCGGCGAGCACGATGTCCGGCGGCTGCTGGCGCGCGCGGCGGCAGGCTTCGTCGGCACAGGCCGCCGTGAGCACGCGGTAGCCGCGGCCGCCGAGCATCGTGTCCAGGTCGGCGAGCAGATCGGCTTCGTCGTCGATCGCCAGCACCACCTTGCCGTTGCGCGCCGCCGCCGGCTCGGCCGCGAACGCTTCGCGGGCCATGGCTTCGGCCGGATCGTCGGCCGCGCCGTCCGCCGGCCGGCACGCTGCTGCCGGCCCGCCGCTGGCCGGCAGCAGCAGCTCGAAGCAGCAGCCCTGCGTGCCGGTGCTGGACAGGTGCAGCTCGATGCCGAGCAAGCGTGCCAGCTGGCGCACGATCGACAGGCCCAGGCCGATGCCGCGGCTGCGGTCGCGCGACGGGTTGTCGAGCTGGTAGAACTCCTCGAACACCCGCTCCTGGTGCTCGGCGGGGATGCCGGGACCGGTGTCGAAGACCTCGATGCGCACGCTGCCCTCGCCCGGCAGCAGCCGCAGCCCGATCGTGCCGCGCGGCGTGAACTTCACCGCGTTGTGCAGCAGGTTGCCCAGCAGCCGCTCGAGCAGCAGCGCGTCGGTCCACGCGTGCAGCGGCCGCGGGCCGAGCTGCAGCTGCCAGTCGAGCCCGGCGGCGTGCGCCGCGGCCTCGTACGGTGCCGCCAGCGCCTGCAGGTACGGGCCCAGCTCGAGCGCGGCCCAGCGCACGTCGACGTTGCCGGCCTCCAGCCGCGCGAAGTCGACCAGCTGGTCGAGCAGGCCGCGGCACTGCGTCAGCCCGCGCCGCAAGCCGGCCTCGACGCGCGCCAGCGACGGGTCGTCGATGCGCTCGAGCAGGTCACCCAGCGCCGCGGTGTTCAGGCTCATCGCGAACAGCGGCTGGCGCAGGTCGTGGCTGACCGACGCGAGCACGCGGGTCTTGGCGGCGTCGGCCGCAGCCGCGCGATCGCGCTCGACCCGCAGCTGCACGCCGGCCTGCTCGAGCGCGAGGTTGGCACTGTGCACGCGGTCGCGCTCGATCTCCAGCTCGACCGCGTAGTCGATCAGCTGCCGGCCCTGGCGGCCGCCGGTCTCGACGTAGCCGATCAGCAGCCGCGCCAGCGCCAGCACCAGCAGCGCGAGCGTGGCGCCCAGCCAGTCGAGCTGTGCCGCCCAGGCCAGCGCCAGCGTCCCGAGCGCGGGGAAGGTCCAGGCGCGCATCAGCCGCACTTCGCCGCCCGAAGTGGCCACCGAGCCGGCCGCCAGGCCGACGAGCACCATCGTCACGACGACCTCGAGCTTCTCCTGGCCGTACAGGAAGGCCAGCGCGACCACGGCGGCGCGGCCGAAGCCGAGCAGCAGCCACCAGTGCTGCATCGACCGGATGAAGGCCTCGAGATCGGTGGCGGCCGCACCCTGCGGCGCCACCGCCGCCCGCCGCCGCTGGAGC
>CAZKCJ010000152.1:3503-7197 GCA_964550885.1 uncultured Rubrivivax sp.
TGGGTCAGCGCGCGGAGCGCATCCCAGCCCGCGACCGCGTCTTCGGCGGGCAACAGCGCCGCGCGGAGGGCCGCCTCCTGCATCGCGGTCGGCCGCCGCAACGCTGGACTGCTCACTCGGCCGCCCGCCGCCGCTGGAGCTGCAGCATCTGCATGCCGGCGAACCACAGCAGCGCCGGGACCGGTGCAACCTCGATGCCGATCAGCACCGCCAGCAGCAGGTCGGTGGCGAGCATCTGCAGGCCGCTGCGCTGCAGCTCCGCGCGGATGCGCTCGACGCTCGCGCGCAGCGCACGCTGTTGCGCCTCGTCGTCGCCCGCCGGCGCCACCCGCTCAGTCAAGGCTCACCCCCAGGCGCGCGGCCAGCGCCACCGCCTCGGCCCGGCTGTTCACCCCCAGGCGGCGGAACACCGCGCTCTTGTGGGTCTTGACCGTGCTCAGCTCGACGTCGAGTTCGCGCGCGATCACCTTGTCGCCGACGCCGCGCAGCAGCACCCGCAGCACCGCCTGCTGCTGCGGGCTCAGCGCCGGGAAGCACTCGGCCAGGCTGCGGCCCTGCCAGCGCCGGTGCACCGACGGCGACACCTCGGTCTGCGCGCTCAGCCGGCCGGGCAGGTACACGCCGCCGCTCGCGACGATGTCGATCGCCTCGCGCATCGCGGCAAAGCCGGCCGCGTTCTTGCACAGGAAGCCAGCGGCGCCGAGCTCGAGCACTTCGTACACCAGCCGGGGCCGGTCGTCGCCGGACATGACGACGATGCGCGCCTGCGGGCAGTGGTCGCGCAGCCGCGCAAAGCAGTCGGCGGCGCTGGCGTCGCCCAGCCACCAGTCAAGCAGGATCAGCTCGAAGTCCCGTTCGCGCGCCAACGCCAGCGCCTCGGCTTCGCTTGCCGCCAGCTCGACCTGCAGGTCCGGGTGACGCGCCTGCATCGCCACGCTCAGCGCTTCCAGCAGCAGACGGTCGTTGTCGACGAGCAGCACCTGCATCGCCAGCCTCCCCTCGGGCAGCCGCCACCCGGCGCCACCGCCGCGTCGCCGCGGGCTGCGGCGCCGGATCGACGCCGCTGGCCGCACTCTACCGAATGCACCGGCCCGGTTCTTCACCCATACGGATGAGCCCGGCCTCGCCCCAACGGCGGACGACAGCCGCGCGGGTGCCCCGTACCGTCTGCGCCACCGGATGCCGCCGCGGCGGCGGCTCGGCTCGACCCCGGTCCAACCACGACGGAGGAAGGCGATGAACGCTTCGACCGCACGCGCAACCGAGCGCTCCACGGCCCACCTGCAACTGCTGCGGTCGGCGCCGCCCGGCGAACGCGACCCGCTGCGGCACGGCAGCGCCGAGCTGCCGGCGCCGCCGCAGGCCGCCGAGGCCTGGGCGCAGCGCTCGCTGGACCGGATCGACGACGGGCTCGCAGTGCTCGACGCCGACGGCCGCGTGCTGTTCGCCAACCGCAGCGCGCGCGACCTGTGGGCCGGCAGCACGGTGCTGCGCGAACGCGAGGGCCGGCTGGCGGCGCGCCATCCGGCCGACGACGCGGCACTGCGCAGCGCCGCGGCCGACGCCGCCGAGCGCGGCCTGTTCCGGCTGCTGCGGCTGGGGCCGCAGGACGCGCCGGAGTTCGTCGCGCTGAGTCCGCTGGACGGCGAGCACGACGCGCGCCGGGTCCTGTGCCGCTTCGAGCGCCGCGGGCTGTGCAACCCGCTGGCGCTGCAGGGCTTCGCGAGCAGCTTCAAGCTCAGCTCGGCCGAGAGCAGCGTGCTGCAGCAACTGTGCGACGGCGCCGACCCGCCCGCGATCGCACGCCGCCAGGGGGTGGCGCTGTCCACGGTGCGCACGCAGATCGCAGCGATCCGCGACAAGACCGGCGCCGCTTCGATGCGCGAGCTGCTGCGCCGGCTCGCGCGGCTGCCGGCGGTCGGCGGCCGCGCGTGGTACCGGGATTGCGCCGCGTAGGCCCGTTGCGGCGCCGGCCTGCGACCTGCAAACGCCAATGGCCGGGCCGGGCAGCGGCGGCCGGCTGCCGCGGCGCGACCACGACCGCGCCGGCCTACAACAGCGGCGTCAGCCGCTCCAGCGCGATCACCGCGAAGAAGCCCAGGCCGGCGAGCACGGTCCACTTCAGCACGACCAGCCCGCGCTGCCGCCACACCCGGTTGCCGGTGCCGATGTACAGCGCGAAGCACAGCAGCGCCGCCAGCAGCAGCAGCCCGAACACCAGCCTGAAGATCACCATGCCGGCGCCGGCTCGGCAAAGCCCCGGGGCGCGAGCGCCGCGTCGCTGAAGCTCACCGTCTCGTACGCCGCCGGGTCGGCGAGCAGCGCGCGCAGCAGCCGGTTGTTCAGCGCGTGACCGCTGCGATACGCGCTGTATGCGGCCAGCAGCGGGTGGCCGAGCACGTACAGATCGCCGATCGCGTCGAGGATCTTGTGCTTGACGAACTCGTCTGCGTAGCGCAGCCCCTCGGCGTTGAGCACGCGGCTGTCGTCGACCACGACCGCGTTGTCCAGCCCGCCGCCCAGCGCCAGCCCGCGCGCGCGCAGAGCGTCGACTTCGCGCATGAAGCCGAAGGTGCGCGCGCGCGCGATGTCCCGCGCGTAGCGGCCCTCGCCGAAGTCGAAGCTGACCACCCGGCCGGTGCCGTCCACCGCCGGGTGGTTGAACTCGATCTCGAAGCTCAGCCGCCAGCCCTCGTACGGCTCGAGCCGCGCCCACTTCAGGGTCGCGCCCTCGCCTTCGCGCACCTCCACCGGGCGCAGCACCCGCACGAAGCGCTTGGGCCGGTCCTGCAGCGCGATGCCGGCGCTGTGCAGCAGGAACACGAAGCTCGCGGCCGAGCCGTCGAGCACCGGCACCTCGTCGCCGTGGATGTCGATCAGCAGGTTGTCCAGGCCCAGGCCGGCGCAGGCCGACAGCAGGTGCTCGATCGTCTGCACCGCCGGCTGGCCCGGCTGCCCGCCGGCGGCGATCGTCGTCGCCATGCGCGTGTCGCTGACCGCCTGCGGCGACACCGGGATCGTCACCGGCTCCGGCAGGTCGGTGCGGCGAAAGACGATGCCGGTGTCCGGCGGCGCCGGCTTCAGCGTCAGCTCGACCTTGTGGCCGCTGTGCACGCCCAGGCCGACCGCCCGGGTCACCGACTGCAGGGTGCGTTGGCGCAGCATCCGCGAATTGTCGGGGAACGGCGCCGGCCGGTTTCGAGGCTGTGGCCTAATTGCGCCTTTGCCGAAACCAGGGAACCGACCAGATGGGCAACAAGATCGTCACCGAAGCCGACCGCAAGGCCTCGCCGCGCCCGCCGCTGCCCAAGGGCGCGACGCCGACCAACCGCCGCGGCCAGCGCGTGAGCCTGGAGCGCGGTGCGCACACGCGCAGCAAGAAGAACCCGGGCAAGCGCTCGAGCAAGGGCGGCTGAGGGCGGGCTCTCGCGGCTCGTCCCGGCCCTGCGGAGCGCGACGCACAGCCGCCCACCTGGGGTCGGGTGCGGCTTCGGCGCGCAGGGCGGCGCTCCGATCGCGTCGGCGTATCCGGCGCGGCGCATGGCGCAACGATCGGCCGCGCGCGGTCAGCTGACCGCGTCCAGGCGGTAGGTGTTCGAGCACCAGGACAAGCTCGGCAACCCGCGTGCCCATTCGCATTTCAACCTACTTCCGGCAGTTGGACGCGCCCGAGTGGGCCGTGATGCGGTGCGCT
>CAZKCJ010000153.1:0-377 GCA_964550885.1 uncultured Rubrivivax sp.
CGGGCCCGCCCGGCAGCGCATGGCGCCCCCAACCGGGTTTGAAGCCCGGCCGATCCACCAGGATCGTTTCCCCTCCGTTGTTCGGACGTTGCAGCCGCCGTGCCGGCGGCGGCGCTCGCGCGGCGCGGGCCGCGGCTGGTCCGGCGCGTGCGCGCGGCCGCGGCCACGACCTGCGGCGCGCCCGCAGCGGGCGCCGGCGAAGCGGTGAAGCCGACGGCGGCGTTCAAGATGCGAGCGGCTCGGTGAACAGGGTCGAGTCGGCGCGCAGCCGGTGCACGTCGCCCACCCGGCGCAGCAGGCCGATGCGGTCGAAGTACTCCAGGATCTGAATCGCCCGCTTGCGTCCGAGGCCGGTGGCGTCGCGGAACTGCGCGGCG
>CAZKCJ010000153.1:387-7190 GCA_964550885.1 uncultured Rubrivivax sp.
CGATCGTCGGTTGCGGGTAGTACAGGTCCTTGACCACCTGGTGCAGCGCGCCGCGCTGCGCCAGCCGCGCGAGCACGGTGCGCATCAGCGCCTCGGATTCGCCGCAGGCGCGGGCCAGGTCGCGCGCCCATGTTCCTTCGAAGCCGGCACCAGCCAGCAGCGGCGCCGTCTTCTGCGCGACCCGCTCCTCGGTGGCCGACAGGCGCACCGCGTGCTCGGGCAGGTGAACGAAGGCGCCGTGCTGCGCAAGCACGCCGTCGCCGCGCAGCGCGTCGAGCAGCGCGCGCCACAGTGGTTCGGGCAGGCGCGGCAGCGCCAGCCGGCGCAGCCGCGCGGCGTCGGGGCCGATCTCGTCGGGCTGGCGCTCGTGGTACGCGGCCAGCGCGGCCAGCACGGTGCTGCGCGCGGCCGCCGCGTGCGCGCTGCCCAGCGCCCAGTCCTCGTGCGGGTTGGCGTGGCGCAGCGCCGGCAGCGCGTCGGCAGCGATGCGGCGGCCCTGCGCGGCGGCGAAGCGGCGCAGGTCCACGCCGTTGCGTGCCTGCGCCAGCACCGCCGCGAGCCGCTCGTCGACGCCCGGCAGCGCGAGGGCGTCCAGCTCGGCCAGCCGCTGCGGCGTGCGCCGGTAGCGCCGCGGCGCGAACGGGTCGAGCACCGTGCCGCCGGCGAGCGTGCGCGTCGCGCTGGCGTCGCGCAGCACTACGCGCTCACCGTGCCAGGCGCCGATCGGCGCGCGCAGCAGCAGCTGCACGCGCGCGCTGCGGCCGGGCTCGAGCGCGTCGCCGTCGAGGATCGCGACCGTGCCGGCGACGCCGGCCGCGCCCAGGTGGACCTGTACCGGCGTGCCCGAGCGCAGCGCGCCCGGCTCCTCGTGCCACAGCGTCAGGGCCACGTCGAGCCGGTCGGTGGCCACCGCGACCTCGGGGGCGACCAGCCACTGACCGCGCGTGAGCTGTTCGCGCGCCAGGCCGGCCAGCGCCAGCGCGCAGCGCTGGCCGGCGCTCGCCTGCTCGACCGGCCGGTTCTGCGCGTGCAGGCTGCGTACCCGCGCGTCGCGGTCGCCGGGCAGCAGGCGCAGGCTGTCACCGACGCGCACGCGGCCGGCGTGCACGGTACCGGTGACGACGGTGCCGACGCCGTCGAGCGTGAACGCGCGGTCCACAGCGAGCCTGAAGGCGGCACTGGCGTCGGCGCGCGCCGGCAGCACGCGGGCGGCGTCGAACAGCAGCCCTCGCAGCTCGTCCAGCCCGGCGCCACTGTGGGCCGATACCGTGAGCACCGGCGCGTCGCGCAGCGGCGTGGGCTGCAGCAGCGCGGCCGCCTGCTGCTGCACCGCGTGCACCCGCTCGCGCGCCGCGCGGTCGGTCTTGGTCACGACCGCCGCACCGCGCTGCAGGCCCAGCAGCGACAGCACCGCCAGGTGCTCGCGCGTCTGCGGCATCACGCCGTCGTCGGCGGCCACCAGCAGCAGCGCGTAGTCGACGCCGGTGGCGCCGGCCAGCATCGTGTGCACCAGCCGCTCGTGGCCTGGCACGTCGACGAAGCCGATCCGCCCGTCGCCGCCGGGCAGGTCGAGGAAGGCGTAGCCGAGCTCGATGCTGATGCCGCGCTGCTTCTCTTCGGGCAGGCGGTCCGTGTCCACGCCGGTGAGCGCGCGCACCAGCGTGGTCTTGCCGTGGTCGATGTGGCCGGCGGTGCCGACGATCATGGTGGCTGCAACCCGTGGCGCCGCGGTCCCGACCGGCTCATGCCAGGAGCGCCGCGCGTGCGCAGCGGGCGCCCGCCGCCGCCGCAGCGCACGGCCGCTCGCCCGAAGTCGCTGTGCTCGGTGCCACGGCTGCCGAGGGCCGCTTGCGTCAACTGCCCGACGCCTCGGCGTCGCCGAACAGCAACAGCAGGTTGGTGCCGTGGCGGACGAAGCCGGCGTCGGCCACCAGCAGGTCGAGCGTGAGCGAGGCCAGGTCGTCGGCCACCGGCTCGGAGTGCAGATCGACCGCCGCGTGCAGGATCTTCAGGTAGTGCCCGCAGGCGTCGCAGGTCTCGGCCTCGACCGCCGGACGCTTGCGCGGCGCATCCGGCGACGCCGCCACCGCCTCCAGCGACAGGTAGTGGATGCCTTCGGTCGCCTGGCAGCGCGTGCAGCGGATCCGTTCGCTGTGCCACTGCGCGCTGCACAGCGTGCAGTGCTGGTAGCGCTGGCCCTCCTGCTGCCCTCCCAGCCGGGTCAGGCTCGCCACCGGCAGGCTGCCGCAGCAGGGGCAGCGGTCGGCCTTGGCCGCCACCGCGAACAGATTCGGCTGCGCGGCCGCGCCGGCGGCGACCAGCTGGCTGAAGTACAGCTGCAGTCCGGCCGCGACCAGCGGCGCAAGGGCCATGTCCAGGCCGAGCGTGATGCCGGCGAGCAGCCGGTCGGCCTGCAGCTCCAGCGCGTCGTCGGCCAGGGTCGACAGGCTCTGCACGGCGGTGCGCGCCGGGCTGTCGCGCGGGAGCCGCTCGAGCACCTGCGCGCCGATCGCACGCAGCGCACTGCGCCACTGCGGGTCGCGCGGCCAGCGGGTCGCGTCGAACACCGGCGCGCCGACCTGTGCGGCGTTATCGCGCTGCGCCGGCGTCGGCAGCGCCAGTACGGACGGCAGCTGCGCCTGCGCGTGCTGCGCTTCGCAGACCACCGCCAGCAGCATCAGGTAGTCGCGCATCGCGTGGCCGGCCGCGAGCTGGCGCAGCCGTAGCGCGCGCTCGCCGAACAGCCGCTTCGGGTCGGGCAGCAGCAGCGGCGGGACCTCGAGATCGGCGCGCAGCGCGATCGCTTCGGGCGTGTGGGGGTTCGGGGGTGCGGAGCTAGGGTTCAAGGCAGGAACCGCCGCCGGTGGGGGCGCCACCGGCGGCGGCCGTGGTTGCGGGCGCTATCGGATTGCCGGTGGGCTGCGCTGCGCACCGGGCGCCTGCCCGGTCTGCTCGCGGTACCACAGCGGGTGGTGGTGCTTCGCCCAGGCGGCGCTCACCGTGCCGCGCACCATCGCCTGCACCGTGCCCTTGACCCAGATCGCCGCGTACGCGTGCACGACGACGGCCAGGAACAGCACGAAGGCCGCGATCGCGTGCAGCACGACGGCCACGCGCTGCAGCGGGATCGGCACGCTGCTGGCGAACCAGGCCTGCCAGAACATCGCGCCGGTCACCAGCAGCACGAGCAGGCTCAGCGTGAACACCCAGAACACCAGCTTCTGCCCGCCGTTGAAGCGGCCGACCTGCGGCATCGTCGCGCGGTTGCCCTGCGCGATCAGCTTGCCGGCCGAGCCGAGCCACGCCGAGTCCTCCTTGCGCCAGGCATTGGCGCCCGCGAACATCACGAACATGCCGAGGAACAGCACGAACATCGCGATGCCGAGGTAGGGGTGCAGGATGCGCGCCCACTGCGGGCCGCCGACCAGCGAGGTCAGGAAGAACAGCGCCGGGTGGAACAGCGCGAAGCCCGACACCGCGGCCAGCACGAAGCAGGTCACGACCGCCCAGTGGTTGGAGCGCTGCCCCTCGGTGTAGCGCTGCAGGTCATGCGTTTTCATGGCGCTCCTCCTTGGTGGCGGCATCGGCGTCCGCGTCCGGCGGCGTCTCCAGCGGCCCCTTGCGCAGGTAGTGGAACCAGCCGGCGAAGGCAGCGCCGGCCATCACTGCCAGCGCCACCGGCTTGGTCCAGCCCTTCCACACCGAGACCCACGGGCTGATGCTCGGCTCCTTGGGCAGGCCGGTCAGCTCCGGCCGGTCGGCGTGCTAGAGCACGTACATCACGTGCGTGCCCTTCACGCCGGCCGGGTTGTACAGGCCGGCGTTGGCGTAGCCGCGCTCCTTCAACTCGCCCGCGCGCTGGTTGCCGATCGCGACCATCTCGTCCTTCGGGCCGAAGGTGATCGCGCCGGTCGGGCAGGTCTTCACGCACGCGGGCTCGTAGCCGACCATCACCCGGTCGGAGCACAACGAGCACTTGTAGGCCTTGTTATCGACCTGGCTGATGCGCGGGATGTCGAACGGACAGCCCTTGATGCAGTAGCCGCAGCCGATGCAGTGCTCGCTGATGAAGTCGACGATGCCGTTGGCGTACTGCACGATCGCGCCCGGCGCCGGGCAGGCCTTCAGGCAGCCCGGGTCCTCGCAGTGCATGCAGCCGTCCTTGCGGATCAGCCACTCGAGGCGGTCCTTCTCGGGCTCGACCTCGAAGAAGCGCATCACCGTCCAGCTCTGCGGCGTCAGGTTGGTCGGGTTGTCGTAGACGCCGTGGTTGCTGCCGACTTCGTCGCGCAGGTCGTTCCACTCCATGCACGCCACCTGGCAGGCCTTGCAGCCGATGCACTTGGAGACGTCGATGAGCTTGGCGACCTGCGGCACGTGTGCGCGCGCCTGCGGCGGCGGGGTGGTCGTGGCCGAGCGCGCGACCACGTCTTGCGATTGCAGACTGGACATGGCTCAGGCCCTCTCGATGTTGACCAGGAACGCCTTGAACTCCGGCGTCTGCGAGTTGGCGTCGCCGACGAACGGGGCCAGGGTGTTGGTCAGGTAGCCGCTCTTGGTCAGGCCCTTGAAGCCCCAGTGGAACGGGAGCCCGACCAGGTGCACCTTCTGGCCGTTCACGTCGAACGGCCGGATGCGCTTGGTGACCACGGCCCGGGCGACGATGTGCCCGCGCATGCTGCTGACCTTGACGCGGTCGCCGTGCCCGATGCTCTTCTCCTTGGCCAGCTCCTCGCTGATCTCGACGAAGGATTCGGGCTGCACGATTGCGTTGAGCCGCGCATGCTGCGTCCAGTAGTGGAAGTGCTCGGTCAGCCGGTAGGTGGTGGCCGAGTAGGGGAACTCCTCCTTCTTGCCGAAGGTGTCCATGTCGCCCTTGAACACGCGCACCACCGGATTGCTGGTCGCCTTCGGGTTGTCCGGGTGCATCGGGTTGACCCCGATCGGCGTCTCGAACGGCTCGTAGTGCTCGGGGAAGGGGCCGTCGGTCATGCCGACCGCGTGCAGCCGCGCCGCACCTTCGGGGGTCATGATGAAGGACCCCATGCCGATCTCCGGTGCCGCGGTCGGCAGCATGTCCGGCACGTCCCAGCCGGTCCACTTCTTGCCGTCCCACCAGATGTACTGCTTGTTCGCCGACCAGGGCTTGCCGTCCTTGTCGGCGCTCGCCCGGTTGTACATGATGCGGCGGTTGGCCGGCCACGAGAAGCCGAAGTGCGAGTACACGCCCAGGCCAGACGGATCCGACAGATCGCGGCGCGCGGTGTTGTTGCCGGCCTCGCTCCAGCAACCGGCGTACAGCCAGTTGCCGCAGGCGGTCGAGCCGTCGTCGCGTAGCAGCCCGAAGCCCGACACCTGCTGCCCGGCCTTGACCAGCACCGCGCGCGGCGCGATCGGATCCTTGGGGTCGGGCGGCGCGAGCACGTCGGCCAGCGCCTTGCCGTTGATCTCGCGCAGCAGCTCGGCCGATGACGGCACGTTCGGCTGCGCGTAGTCCCAGGCCATGCCGGCGATCGCGTCGGGGAAGGCGCCGCCTTCCTTCGCGTACATCTCGCGCAGCCGCACGAACAGCCGCGCGACGATCTCGGAGTCGACCTTGGCCTCGCCCGGCGGCTCGATCGCCCGGTCCTTCCAGATCGCGACCCGGCTCGAGTTGGTGAAGCTGCCTTCCTCCTCGGCGAAGCAGGCGCTGGGCAGCCGGAAGACTTCGGTCTGGATTGTCTCGGGCTTGACGTCGTTGAGCGGCCCGTGGTTCTGCCAGAACTCGCCGGTCTCGGTCTGCAGCGGATCGATGATCACCAGGTACTTCAGCTTGGACAGCGCCGCTGACAGCTTGTTCTTGTTCGGCACCGTCGCCAGCGGGTTGAAGCCCTGCGAGATGAAGCCGGCCATCTTGCCCTGGTGCATCAGCTCGAAGATGTGCAGGATGTCGAAGCCGCCCGCGAACTTCGGCGCCCAGTCGTAGCAGAAGTGGTTCTCGGCGGTGGCCGACTTGCCGTAGTACGACTTCATCAGGCTGACCCAAAAGCGCGGGAAGTTGCTCCAGTAGTTGAACTGGTTCGGCCGCAGCGCCTTGGGCGTGTTGCGCGCGAGGAACTTCTCGAGCGTCTCGTCGGTGTCCATCGGCGCGTTCATGTAGCCCGAATAGACCTCGGCGTAGGCGTTCATGTCGGTCACGCCCTGCACGTTGGAGTGCCCGCGCAGCGCGTTCACGCCGCCGCCCGGGCGGCCCATGTTGCCCAGCAGCAGCTGGATCATCGCCATCGTGCGGATGTTCTGGCTGCCCACCGTGTGCTGCGTCCAGCCGAGCGCGTACAGGATCGTGCTCGTCTTGTCGGGCGCCGACATCTCGCCCAGCATCGCGCAGATCTTCAGGAACTTGTCGGTCGGCGTGCCGCAGATCTTGGTCACCATCTCCGGCGTGTAGCGGCTGTAGTGCTTCTTCAGCTGCTGGAACACGCACTGCGGATCCTGCAGCGTGTCGTCGACCTTGATGAACCCGTCCTCGCCGAGCTGGTAGCCCCAGGTCGACTTGTCGTACTTGCGTTTGGCCTCGTCGTAGCCGCTGAAGAAGCCGTTGTCGAACTTGAAGCCCGGCTTGGTCAGGAAGGTGGCGTCGGTGTTGAACTTGACGTAGTCGCGGTGGATCTTGTCGTTGGTCAACAGCCAGTTGATCACGCCGCCGAGGAAGGCGATGTCGCTGCCGTTGCGGATCGGCGCGTACACATCGGCGACCGCCGAGGTGCGGTTAAGAGGTTATCCGTAAATAATATTGACTGTCAGCCTGACCTTGCGGAACGCGA
>CAZKCJ010000154.1:0-898 GCA_964550885.1 uncultured Rubrivivax sp.
CCTCAAAGATCTGGCAAACGATAATAATGCTTGGCGTGCGCCCGCGCGCGAGCTCGAAGTCGACGCCGTCGACCGCGGCATACGCGTCGACCACCCGCTGGCGCCAGCCGGCGCGCACCGGGAAGACCACGCGCAGCTGCCGCACCTGCAGCAGCTGCGCGGCCGGGTCTGAGGCGCCGCCGGCGGGCGGCGGCGCGTCGTCGGGCGCATCCCGCCCGTCCGCTGGCGCCTGACCCGGGCGCAGTGGCGACTCGTGCGCGGCTGCGGGCGCGGCCGGCTGCGCCGGTGCTGCGGGCGCCGCCGCGCGCGCTGGCGCCGCAGCCGGCGTTGATGCGGCGGGCGGCCTCATCCCCGCTGCGATTGCCGCCGCGCCCGCTGGCGGCGGCGCCGCGACGCGAGCGTCACCGCCGCCAGCGGGCGTGCCGCTCGACGACCCGGACGCCGCCGTCGGCGGCGCAGCCTGGATCGTGGCCGCAGCCATGGCCTGCGTGGCCGCGCTGGCGACGCCGGGCGCGTACAGCAGGCAGCGCACCGCGTGCGCCGCTGCGACCTCGACCAGCTCGGGCGCGAGCTGCCAGCACTGCGGCATCACCTGCGCGCAGCGTGGCGCGAAGCGGCAGCCGACGAAGGGCGAGGTCAGCGGCGGCACGCTGCCCTGGATCGCGGCCAGCGGCTGGCCGCGTCGGGCGGCGCCCGGCAGCGCGCGCAGCAGCGCGCGCGCATACGGGTGCCGCGGCGCCGCGAAGAAGGCCGGCGCGTCGGCGAGCTCGACCACCTGCCCCGCGTACATCAGCGCGACCTGCTGCGCCCGGCCGGCGACCACGCCCAGGTCGTGCGTGATCAGCAGCAGCCCCAGCCGCCGCTCGCGCTGCAGCTGCTGCAGCAGCGCCAGAATCTG
>CAZKCJ010000154.1:908-6731 GCA_964550885.1 uncultured Rubrivivax sp.
CTCGGCCGCCAGCGTCATCGCGATCATCACCCGCTGCTTCTGTCCGCCCGACAGCCGGAACGGGTAGTCGTCGATGCACCGCCGGGCGTCGGGCAGGCCGACGCGCGCGAGCCACTCGAGCGCGCGCCGGCGCGCGGCCGCGCCGCGCAGCGCGGTGTGGGCGCGGATCGCCTCGACGATCTGGTCGCCCACGCGCATCACCGGGTTCAGGCTGGTCGCCGGCTCCTGAAAGATCATGCCGATGCGCCCGCCGCGCACCGCGCGCATCGCGAACTCGGGCAGCGCCAGCAGGTCCTGCGCGTCCAGCCGCACCGCGCCGCCGGCGTAGCGGCCGCCCTCGGGCAGCAGCCGCAGCAGCGCCAGCGCGGTGATGCTCTTGCCGCAGCCGCTCTCGCCGACCAGCGCGAAGGTCTGGCCGCGCGCGATCGCCAGGTCCAGCGCGTCGACCGCGCGCACCAAACCGGCGTCGGTGTCGAGCTCGACCCGCAGCTGCTCGGCGGCGAGCGCCGTCGACGCCGGCGTCATCGCGCCGCCGCCTGCGGCGCGCGCCGCGGCCGGCGCACGCGCGGATCGAAGGCGTCGCGCACCACGTCGGCGAACAGGTTGGCCGCCAGCACCAGCGTGACCATGAAGCCGAACGCGGCGGCGAAGCTCCACCACACCACCGGGTCGCGGCTCATTTCGTTGCGCGCCAGGTTGATCATGCCGCCGAAGCTGTTCAGCGACGGGTCGACGCCGACGCCGACGTAGGTCAGCACCGCCTCGTACAGGATCAGCGCGCTGAAGTCGAGCACGGTGACGATCAGCATCAGGTGCGCGACGTTCGGGAACACGTGCCGGCGCATGATGCGCGCGTCGCCGACGCCGAAGGCGCGCGCCGCCTGCACGTACTCCAGCTCGCGCAGCTTCAGCGTCTCGCCGCGCAGCAGCCGGCACAGCCCGGCCCAGCCGCTCAGCCCGAGCACCACGCACAGCAGGAACAGCTTCAGGTCGGCGCGCTCGGCGCCGGTCTCGAACAGTTGCGGGTGCTGGTCGAGGAAGACCTGCAGCATCAGCACGCAGGCGGCGATCAGCAGCACGTTGGGCACCGACGACAGCACCGTGTACAGGTACTGGATCAGCTCGTCGACGAGGCCGCCGAAGTAGCCGGCGACGATGCCCAGGCCGACCGCCAGCGGCAACGTCGCGACCGTGGCCAATGCGCCGATCACGAACGCGGTGCGGATGCTCTTCAGCGCCTGGTACAGCACGTCGTGGCCGGTCAGGTCGGTGCCGAGCACGTGGTAGCCGCTGCCCAGGCCGAGCGCGAGCCCGGCGAGCAGACCGACCGCTAGCAGCGTCGCCGCAGCCACGCGCCACGCGATCGGGCCGTCGCCACGCGCGCAGGCTGCGGCCACGGCGCGCAGCGGCTGGCGCTGCCGGCGCGCGGCGGCGGCGAGCGCGAGCCCGACCAGCGCCGCGGCCGCGGCGCCGCCCGCCAGCAGGCCGATCGCACCACGCTCGAGCAGGTCGGGCAGCCACTGGCGCGCCGGATCGCGCAGTTGCGCGCCGCCGAACTGCAGCCGCGGCGCGCGCCGCTGCACGCGGCCGTCGACCTCAACCGACTCCTTGGTAAAGCTCCGGTAAGCCAGCGGGCGCGAGTAGGTGACCTCGCGCCCCAGGATCAGGTGGCCCAGCGCCGCGTCCAGCAGCGAGCGCGTGCGCGGGTCGTAGGCGGGCGCGTCGTGCGGGTGCACCGGCGGCAGCAGCGGCCGGTAGTGCAGGCTGTCGACCAGGGTCAGCGCCAGGCCCAGCAGCAGCAGCACCGACGACGCCAGCGCCGCCGGGTCGGCGAACACCCGTCGCCAGCTGGCGGCCAGCGCCGGGCGCCGGCGCACCAGCGCGACGTAGGCGAGCAGCGCGGCGAGCAGCAGCCACACCGCCACATCGGTCCAGAGCACGACCAGCCGCGGCATCGCGTCAGCCCAGCCGCACCCGCGGATCGGCCCAGGTGTAGGCGATGTCGATCAGCACGTAGGACGCGATGTACAGCACCGCGCCGACGAAGACCATCGTGCGCACCACCGCGAAGTCCTGCTGGCCGATCGCCTCGATCACGTACGCGCCCAGCCCCGGCAGCCCGAAGAAGCTCTCGAACACCAGGCTGCCGAGGAACACGTAGGGCAGATACGCGCCGGCGCTGGTGATGATCGGGATCAGCGCGTTGGGCAGCACGTGGCGCGCGAGCACGCGCCAGGGCGGCAGCCCCTTCGCGCGCGCGGTGCGCACGTAGTCCTTGCCCGCCTCCTCCAGCAGCATCGCGCGGTACAGCCGCGCCTCGCCGCCCAGCCGCGCGAGCAGCGACAGCGCGATCGGCAGCGCCAGGAACTTCAGCGCGTCCAGCCCCGGCGCGTAGCCCGAGATCGGCGCCAGCCGCAGCACGCGCGCGAAGAAGTACTGGCCGACGATGATGTAGAACAGGCTGGAGATCGACAGCATCAGCACGCAGACGACCACCCCCGGCAGGTCCAGCCGGGTGTGGCGCAGCAGCACCAGCAGCAGCGCGAACGCGGTGCTGGCCAGCACCTGCAGCACGAACAGCGGCAGCGCGAACTGCACGCTGACCCACATTCGGCTCGCGACCTCGCTGCCGATGTCGCCGGCGCTCTCGGCGTCGGCGCGGCCGAAGTCGAAGCGGTACAGCGACATCGAGCGCTGCCAGAAGATCGTGTCGGTGAAGCGCGCGCTGCCCGCGCGCGCCGGGTTCAGGTACAGCGGCTTGTCGTAGCCGCGCTCGGCCTTCCACTTGTCGATCGCCTGCTGGGTCACGCGCCGGCCGCCGAGATTCAGCCGCGCCATGTCGTCGGGCGTGTTCACGCTGAGGAACAGGAAGAAGGTCGCCAGGTTCACGCCGACCAGGACCAGCAGGCCGTACAGGATCCGCCGGACGACGTACGCGGCCATCAGGCGACCACCCTGCCGCGCGCGTCGCTGCGCTCGCGCCGCGCGACCACCCGCCACGCGTAGCCGGCCAGCGCCGCCAGCGCCGCCAGCAGCAGCAGCAGCGGCCACCACACCGGCCGGTTCCACTGCGCCAGCCGCGCGACCCGCTCGCGCACGTCCAGCCGCAGGTACTTGCCCTGGTCGCGGATCAGCACCGCCGGGTGGTAGTTGTGCACCCAGGCCTGCGCGGCGCCGGAGCTGTACGGGAAGTAGCCGAAGCTGACCGGCGCGTCGCGCTGCACGATCGCGACCATCGCGTCGATCAGCTGCTGCTTCTCGGGCCCGTCGTCGAGCAGCTTCATCCGCCGGAACAGGCGGTCGAACTCGGGGTTCGCGTAGTTCGAGGTGTTCTCGCCGTCGTGCCGGGTCTTGCCGTTGGGGCCGTACAGCAGGAACAGGAAGTTCTCGGCGTCGGGGTAGTCGGCCAGCCAGCCGAGCCAGAACACCTGGTAGCTGCCCTTGCGCACCTTGTCCTGGAACTGGTTGTTGTCGGTCGCGCGCACCTCGAGCTGGATGCCGAGCTTGGCGAACTGGCGCACCACCCAGTCGATCTCCGGCTTGCGCTCGGGCGTGGCCGGCGCGTAGAAGTCGTAGTGCAGCACCAGCGGCTGGCCGGTTTTCGCGTCGCGCCCATCGGGCCAGCCGGCCTCGGCCAGCAGGCGCTTGGCCTGGTCCAGCCCGCGCTTGACGACGCGGCCGTCCACCACCTCGTGCGTCACCGGGTTGTGGCCCTCGACCGTGCCCTGGCGCGAGCCGAAGATCCCGGCCGGCAGCGGCCCCATCGCCACCTCGCCGGCCTTCTTCGGGAAGATCTTCGAGTACTCGTCCCAGTCGAAGGCGATCGAGATCGCCTGGCGCAGCTTGCGGTGGCGTTCGCGCTCCTCGGGCGTGTCGCCCCAGCCGATCACCGGGTCGAGCATGTTGAAGCCGACGAACCAGCTGTTCACGTCGGTGAACTTCGGCAGCCTGAAGCCCTTGGCCTCGTACTCGGCCCGGACCTCGGGGCTGTCCTGCATCTGCACCAGGTAGTCCAGCCCGGTGTCGGTGCGCTCGAACACCTCGATGTCGTAGTAGCCCTGGCGGAACTTCTCGCGCAGCGGCACCGCCTCGCGCTCGACCGTCGACACGAAGCGATCGATGAAGGGCATCGTCTTGCCGCAGTCGGCCAGCAGCCCGGCCTCGCGGTCGCCGGGCATGCCCTCACACGGATAGGGCTCGCCGCGCCAGTTCGGGTTGCGCTCGAGCACGTGGCGCCGGTCCTTGTGGTACTCGGTCAGCATGTACGGGCCGGTGCCCACCGGCCAGCGGTCCAGGCTCAGGCCGGCAGCGGCCATGCCCGGCTGCGCGTAGAAGGCGTCGGCCTCCCACGGCACCGGCGCGAGGAAGGTCATCGCCATCCAGTAGTTCCACTGCGGGTACTTGCCCTTCAGGCGGATGCGCAGCAGGTGCTTGTCCGGCGCCGACGCGCCGGCCAGCGGCCAGCGGCGCAAGTCCAGGAAGGGCTTGTCCTGGCTCGCCGGGTCCAGGCCGGCGCGCAGCTTCGCGTCCTCGGCGCGGATCAGCGCGCCGTACTCCTTCAGCCCCAGCACGTACTCGGCGAACACGCCGAACACCGGCGTCGTGATCCGCGGGGTCGCGTGCCGCTTGAGCGCGTAGACGAAGTCCTCGGCCACCAGCTCGCGCGTGCCGCTGTGCTCGAAGTCCAGCGGCGTGCGGCGCTCGCCGAGCTCGCCCGGCTGCAGCGCGTGGTAGCGCCAGCGCCCGTGCTCGTCCTTCGCGAAGGCCGGGTGCGGCTGGTACAGGATCCCCGGCTTGATCGGTACGTCGTACACGCTCTCGGCGACCAGCTCGCCGGGCGCGTCGTCGGGCAGCGGCCGGCCGTCGCGGTCGAGGTAGCGCGGCTTGACCACCGCCGCCGCCGACTTCGGCACCAGCCGGAACGGGCGCAGCAGGTAGTGGTAGCCGTAGGGCGGCTCGTAGATCTGGTAGGTGTAGGGCGTGTCGTTGGACCAGTACGACGCGGTCGGGTCCAGGTGGCGCGGCGAGCTGCCGATCACCGCGCTGACCAGCGTGTTGGTGGCCGCCAGAGCGCTGGGCTGTGGGTTGTTGTTGCAGCCGGCGAGCCCGGCTGCAACGAGCAGCACGGCGAGCAGGCCGCGCAGGCGGCGCCGCAGCCCCTCAGGCCGCCGCATGCCCCCAGCCGAGGTAGACGTCGCGGCCGTCGACCAGCAGCTGCGCGCGCTGCCCGACCGGCAGCGTGACCTTGGTGCGCAGGTGGCCGAAGGGCAGCCCGGTCAGGATCGGCACCCGGGTGCGCGCGCGCAGCTGCTCGACCGCGCTGCGCAGCGTGTAGCCGCGGTCCAGCGGCGACTTCGCCGGCAGCGTGAAGCCGCCCAGCAGCACCGCGCGCTGCGCGCCGATCACCCCGGCCTGCAGCAGCTGCAGCAGCATCCGCTCGACGCGGTACGGCTGCTCGTTCACGTCCTCGAGGAACAGCAGCCCGCGGTCCACCGCCGGCCAGTGCGGCGTGCCCAGCAGCGACAGCAGCACCGTCAGGTTGCCGCCCCACAGCAGCCCGCGCCGCTGCAGCCCGTCGAAGCCGGCCTCGGTGCGCCAGCCAATCGCGTGCAGCTCGCCGCGCATCGCCTCGCCGAAGGTGGCGGCGGTGACCTCGTCGACGCCGCCGTCGGCCTCGGCGCGGCCGAAGTCCTCGACCGCGGTCGGACCCGCCCAGCTGGGCGCGCCGGTGTGCGCGAGCAGCGCCAGCTGCAGCGCGCTCAGGTCGCTGAAGCCGACCCAGCGGGTGCCGCGCTCGACGCTGCGCGCGATGCGCTGCCAGTG
>CAZKCJ010000154.1:6741-7179 GCA_964550885.1 uncultured Rubrivivax sp.
ACCGGTCATCGCGTGCCTCCCCGTGCAGGATTAGGGCCACCACGTCGAGCAGCCGCGTCAGCCCGTAGCCGCCGCGCGTGGCCAGCGCGACCGACGGCGCGGCCGCGGCCACCCGGTGCAGCGCCGCCAGGCGCTCGCGGTCGTCGCCGGCGAAGCGCTGGTGCCGCGCCAGCGCCGCCTCGTCGATGCCGACGATGAAGCCCAGCGCCGCCAGGCGCCGCGCCGCCAGCCGCAGCGCCGGGCCGCGCAGCACCACGCCCGACGGCGAGTACAGCTGCAGCGTGTTCAGACTCGGTGCGTGCGTGTGCGCGTGGGCGTCTGCCGCCGCCGGCGCCGGGCGGACGGGCGGCGCACTCGCCCGGCGCATCACGACGAACGCCCGGCCGGCGGCTCGATCGGCCGCGCCTCGGGCTCCGGCGGAGGAGGAGGCGGCGGCGG
>CAZKCJ010000155.1:0-460 GCA_964550885.1 uncultured Rubrivivax sp.
CCGGCGACGGCGCGCACAGCGGCGAGTCGTGCGCGATCGAGCTCGACGACGGCTCGATCGGGCTGTCCTACGTGCTGCTCGGCGACGAGCTGCCGCGCCTTCACCGCAACGCGCCCGAGCTGAGCGGAGCCGACGCGCTCGCGCTGGCCGCCGGCATCGCGGCGTCGCCCGCGGCCGACGGCGGGCTGGCGCGCACGCTCGGGCTGGCCACCGCCAACGCGCTGACCGCGTGGCTGTTCGCGCGCGTCGGCTACGAGCCGCCGGCGGCCGGCGACTCGATCGGCGCGATCGCGCCGCGCGCCGGCGAGCGCATCGGCATGATCGGCCACTTCGGCCCGCTGCTGGACACGATCGTCGCCACGGGCGCCGAGCTGGTCGTGGTCGAGCTGCGCGCGGACCTGGCCGGCAAGCGCGACGGCTACACCGTGACCACCGACGCGGCCGCGCGCGCCGACTGCGA
>CAZKCJ010000155.1:470-1049 GCA_964550885.1 uncultured Rubrivivax sp.
CCACCGGCACGCTGCTGCTCAACGGCACGCTTGCGCGGATGCGCGCCGCCGCGCGGCGCGCGACCCGCTTCGCGCTGATCGGGCCGAGCGCCGGGCTGCTGCCCGACGCGCTGTTCGCCGCCGGCGTCACCGACGTCGGCGGCAGCTGGGTGGTCAACGGCCCCGGCTTCGCGCAGGCGCTGCGCGGCGGCGAGCGGCGCGGCCGCAGCGCGCGCAAGTTCGCGCTGGCCGCCACCGACTACCCGGGCCTGCCGGCGCTGCTCGCGCGCGCCCGCGTGCCGCCCGGCCGCCAGTGACGCACGCCCTTGGGCAGGTGCGCGCTGAACGACGACGCGACCAGCAGCACCCAGAACGCCGGTAGCGCGAGCGCCGCGCCGGTCGCGCTGAAGCCGACCCAGGCGACCGCGGCGAGCTTGAGCAGCACCACCACCCCGGCCAGCTCGACGAGGCGCACGCGCGCCGCGCGCAGGTCCATCGCCAGCAGCAGCAGCCCGCTGGCGACGGTCGCCGCCGCGGCCGCTGCGGCCGGCAGCGGCGCCCCGAGCAGCGCCGCCCCCAGCGCCACCACCGCCGCCAGGT
>CAZKCJ010000155.1:1059-3042 GCA_964550885.1 uncultured Rubrivivax sp.
GTGCACGGTGCGCACGCCGACCGCGGCGAGGCGTTCGGCGTCCAGGTGGCGGGGCTGCGGGTCGGGCATCGGCGTCGCGCCGGCCCGCAAGGGGCCGGGCTGCGCACTGTAGCCGGCTGCCGCCGTCGCCGCACCTATGCACCGTACAACATATCGCACCGCCCGGGGCCGGTCGGAATAATCCTGCGGCATGTGCCCCCGGCCTGAACCCATTGCCGCGCCCCGCCGCGGCCTGCGCGGATGTCGGTGCTGATCGAGACCGTCGGCACCGCCGCGGCGCTGGTCGCGCAGGGCGACTCGACGCTGTGGCACACGGCCGCGCTGTCGCTGCGGGTCAGCAGCACCGCCTGCCTGATCGGCGCCGGCTTCGGCATCTCGCTGGGCGCGGCGCTGGCGGTGTGCCGCTTCCCCGGCCAGCACGCGCTGATCGTGCTGGTCAACACGCTGCTCGGGATGCCGTCGGTGGTCGTCGGCCTGCTGGTCTACCTGCTGCTGTCGCGCCAGGGGCCGCTGGGCCAGTACGGCATCCTGTTCACGCCGGCGGCGATGGTGGTCGCGCAGAGCGTGCTGGTGGTGCCGCTGATCGCCGCGCTGACCCGCCGCCAGCTGCTGTCGTCGCTGGCCGAGGGCGGCGACCAGCTGCGCTCGCTGGGAGCCGGCGCGGTCGCGACCGCGCTGCTGCTGCTGGTGCACGAGCGCTTCGGGCTGCTGACGGTGCTGCTCACCGCCTTCGGCCGCGCGATCGCCGAGGTCGGCGCGGTGATGATCGTCGGCGGCAACATCGACGGCGTGACCCGGGTGATGACGACGACGATCGCGCTCGAGACCAGCAAGGGCGACCTGCCGCTGGCACTGGCGCTGGGCGTGATCCTGCTCAGCGTGACCGGCGTGGTCAACATGACGATCGGCCTGCTGCAGTGGCGCGGGACGCGCACGCAACTGCAGGCCTTCGGATGAGGGCGCCGCAGCGTGCAGCGCCGCTGATCACGCTGCGCGGTGCGGGCGTCAGCTTCGGCGCGACGCATGCACTGCAGGGCATCGACCTGACGCTGCACCGCGGCGAGCGGCTGGTGATGGTCGGCCCCAACGGTTCGGGCAAGACCACGCTGCTGCGGCTGCTGCACGGGCTGCTGCCGCACGACGGGCAGCGGCTGCTGCACCCGCTGCAACCCGAGGGACGCGAGCCGGTCGGCGCGATGCTGTTTCAGCGGCCCTTCCTGCTGCAGCTGTCGGTGCAGTGGAACGTGCGCGTCGGGCTGTGGCTGAACGGCGTGCCGCGGGCCGAGCACGCGCAGCGCAGCACGGCCGCGCTCGAGCGCGTCGGCCTCGCGCAGCTGGCGCGGCGCCGTGCGCGCGAGCTGTCCGGCGGGCAGCAGCAGCGGCTGGCGCTGGCGCGCGCGTTCGCGCTGCGGCCCGACATCCTGTTCCTCGACGAGCCGACCGCGAGCCTGGACCCGGGCGCCAAGCGCGAGATCGAGGCGCTGATCACCGCCACCACCGGCGCCGAGCTGACGCTGGTGATGAGCACCCACGACCTGCGCCAGGCGCGCCGCCTGGCCTCGCGCGTGGTCTTCCTGGACGAGGGCCGGTTGCTGGCCGACCTCGAAGCCGAGCTTTTCTTCGGTGGCGTCGCCCTGCCCGAGGCCGCCACCCGCTTCCTGAAAGGAGAACTGACATGGGTCACCTGAACCTTCGCCGCCGCCTGCTCGGCGCGCTGCTCGCCCTCGCCGGCCTCGGACTCGTCGGCGCGCCGCCGGCCTCGCTCGCCCAGGACGCGCCCTTCATCGTGATGGCGTCGACCACCTCGACCGAGCAGTCGGGGTTGTTCAAGCACCTGCTGCCGGCCTTCAAGCAGGCGACCGGGATCGACGTGCGCGTGACCGCGGTCGGCACCGGCCAGGCGCTGGACCAGGCGCGCCGCGGCGACGCCGACATCGTGTTCGTGCACGACACCGCGGCCGAGGAGAAGTTCGTCGCCGAGGG
>CAZKCJ010000155.1:3052-7155 GCA_964550885.1 uncultured Rubrivivax sp.
GGCTTCGCGACCGAGCGGCGCAACGTGATGTACAACGACTTCGTGCTGATCGGCCCGAAGTCCGACCCCGCCGGCGTGCGCGGCAACGACATCGCGGCGGCGCTGAAGAAGCTCGCCGCCACCGGCCAGCCCTTCGTGTCGCGCGGCGACAAGAGCGGTACCCACAGCGCCGAGCTGCGCCAGTGGAAGCGCGCCGGCATCGACATCGCTGCCGCCAAGCCCGCCGGCTACAAGGACTGCGGCTGCGGCATGGGCCCGGCGCTGAACATGGCGGCGGCGACCAACGCCTATGTGCTATCCGACCGCGGCACCTGGCTGAGCTTCAAGAACCGCGGCGACCTGGCGATCCTGGTCGAGGGCGACAAGGCGCTGTTCAACCAGTACGGCGTGATGGTCGTCAACCCGGCCAAGCACCCGCACGTGAAGGCGGCGCTGGCGCAGAAGTTCGCCGACTGGGTGGTCTCGCCGGCCGGCCAGCAGGCGATCGCCGCCTACAAGATCGACGGCGAGCAGCTGTTCTTCCCGAACGCCGGCAAGTAGCGCAACGGTTGTGCGGCCCGGCAGGCGGCGCGCTCGCCGCGGCGCGGCTGCACCCGGATGGCGCCAGATATGAAGAGAGGTTCCAACCCTTGCGGCCAGGTCCCGCCCGGCCGCGCACCCCGTCAGCTGCGACCGGCACCCGGGCGACCCGGCCGCGCCTGAGGTCCGGCCGCACGACGGGCTGCCTGTGCGAACGGGGTGCGCGGCGGCCACGCGAACACTGCTCTTTGGCGTCGCGCCGGCGGGCCGCGCGTCACCGCCAAGCTTCAGCTCTGCGCGCAGGCAGCGGCGGCAAACACGCAGCGAGCATCGCGATCGGCCACGCGCACGAAGATCCGGCTGGCGACGCGGGATCGCTCGAACCCGCGCCGGAGGGCCCGGCGCGAGCGGCTACAGTCCGGGGCAGGATGCTCGACCGCCGCCGCTTCGTCCGTTGCACCGCCGCGCTGGCGGCTGCTTCGGTGCTCGCACCGCCGCTGCGCGCGGCCGCGGTCGCCGAGCTGCGGCTGTCCGGCCCGACCGCGCCGGTCAGCGATCCGCTGATCCACCTGGCCGGGCGCGGCAGCTGGCCCGGCCTGGCCGACAAGATCGACTTTCGCGCCTGGCGCGACCCCGACCAGCTGCGCGCACTGGCGCTGCGCGGCGAGGCCGACTTCGTCGCGATGCCGACCAACGTCGCCGCGAACCTGTACAACCGCGGCGTGCCGCTGAAGCTGGTCAACGTGTCGGTGTGGGGCGTGCTGTTCCTGGTGTCGCGCGATCCGAACCGCAAGACCCTGGCCGACTTCCGCGGCGAAGAGATCGCGATGCCCTTCCGCGAGGACATGCCCGACCTGGTGTTCCAGGAGACCGCGCTGGCGCTGGGCCTGGATCCGCACAAGGACTTCGAGCTGCGCTACGTCGCGTCGCCGCTGGACGCGATGCAGCTGCTGCTGACCCGCCGGGTGCACCACGCGCTGCTGGCCGAGCCGGCGGTGTCAATGGCGCTGCGCAAGACCCGGTCGTTCCCGGTCAGCGCGATCGCGCCCGAGCTGTACCGCAGCGTCGACCTGCAGCAGGAGTGGGGCCGCGCTTTTCACCGGCCGCCGCAGATCGCGCAGGCCGGCATGGTCGCGCTGGGCAAGGCGGCCGGCAATCCGGCGCTGGTCGTGGGCCTGCGCGACGCCTACGCGCAGGCCGCCGCCTGGTGCCAGGCCAACCGCGAGACCTGCGGCGCCGAGGTCGAGGCGATCGAGCCGCGGCTGAGTGCCGACGCGGTCGCCGACAGCCTGGTCGCGGCGCCGCTGCGCAGCGTGCCGGCGGCGCAGGCCCGCGGCGAGGTGACCTTCCTGTTCGAGCTGCTGCTGCGGCGCAACCCGCAGCTGCTGGGCGGCAAGATGCCCGACGCGGGCTTCTTCTTCGGCGCCTGACAGCGCTGCAGGTGCGGCGATGGTTGCGCGCGACCCCGCCCCCGACCTGACCGACACCCGGCGCTCGTCGTGGCCGGCCCGGGTAGGCCGCTACCTGTGGGGCGGCTGGACCGGCGTGGCCAGCGTGCTGCTGTTCGTCGCCGCGTGGGACGCGCTGGCGCGCCAGCTCGGGCCGCTGGTGCTGCCGACCCCCCAGGAGACACTGGCCAGCCTCGCGCAGATCACGCTGTCGGCGCAGGCCTGGCACGACCTGGCGGCGACCGCGCGGCGCGCGCTGTACGGCTTCGGCCTGTCGGTGGCGGCCGGCACGGTGCTGGGCATGGCCGCCGGCGCGTCGATCACCGCGACGATGATGGCGCGCCCGCTGGTCACGCTGTTGATCGGGATGCCACCGATCGCCTGGCTGGTGCTGGCGCTGCTGTGGTTCGGCACCGGCGACGCGACGCCGGTGTTCACGGTCTTCGTCGCCTGCTTCCCGATCGTGTTCGTCGGCGCGCTGCAGGGCACGCACACGCTGGACGGGCGGATGCGCGAGCTGGCCAGCGCGTTCCGGCTGCCGCTCGGGCAGCGGCTGACCGACGTGTACCTGCCGCACATCGCGTCGTACCTGTTCGCCGCCTGCATCACCGCGCTCGGGGTGTCGTGGAAGGTGGTGCTGATGGCCGAGCTGCTGGCCACCTCCGACGGCGCCGGCGCGCAGCTGGCGGTCACCCGCACCCACCTGGACATGAGCGGCACGCTGGCCTGGGTGGCGGCGGTGGTCGGGCTGCTGCTGGCAACCGAGTACCTGCTGCTCGAGCCGATCCGCCGCGAGATGGAGCGCTGGCGCGGCGAGCCGCAGCAGCAGCCATGACGGCAGCGCAGCCGCGCGTGCGTGCGGCCGAACGCGGCGGCGCGCATCGAGCCGCAGCTCTCGCCGGACTTCACACCACGCTCGACCTCAAGTTTCACGCCTCAGGTGTCACCGACCGCGGCGCTGGCCGACCGGGCGCCGCTGATGGAACTGCCGATGGCGCCGCAGATGGCGCCGCAGATGGCGCCGCAGATGGCGCTGCACGTGGCCGCAAGCGCCGCACCGCGCGCCGCAGGCCGGGCCGCAGCATGAGCCCGCCCGGCCGCCCGAAGGGCTCATACCGGAGGGCGCAGCCCAAAGGTACTCCAGTGAGCGCGCCGGGCCGCTCCCCAGTGCCCACCGCGCGGCACGCTGCGCGAAGGCTGATCGGGTGAACGCGCCGCTGCCGCCCGCGCCCGCCGCAGCCGCGCCGGTGCTGGAGCTGCGCGGCATCGACCACCGCTTCGGCCCCGAGAAGGTGCTGGAGGGCATCGAGCTGCAGGTCGTGCGCGGCGAGGTGCTGGCGCTGCTGGGCCGCTCGGGCTGCGGCAAGACCACGCTGCTGCGCATCGCCGCCGGGCTGCTGGTGCCAAGCGACGGGGAGGTACGGGTGGACTTCGACCGCAGCGCGATCGTGTTCCAGCAGCCCAGCCTGCTGCCCTGGCAGCGGCTGCTGGACAACATCGCGCTCGGGCTGAAGGCGCGCGGCCTGCCGCGCCGCGAGCGGCTGGCGCGCGCGGCGGCGCTGGCCGAGCTGGTCGGGCTGCGCCCCGAGGACCACCCGAAGTACCCGGCGGAGCTGTCGGGCGGCATGCAGAGCCGCGCGGCGCTGGCGCGCGCGTTCGCGATCGAGCCGGCGCTGCTGCTGCTGGACGAGCCCTTCGCCGCGCTCGACGCCGGCCTGCGCGCCGAGATGCACGCGCTGCTGGTGCGGCAGGTCGAGCACGGCGGCGTGGCCGCGCTGATGGTCACCCACGACCTGATGGACGCGGTGCGGCTGGCGCACGAGGTGGTGCTGATGGTGCCCGACCCGGGTCGGGTGCACGCGCGCTTTCGCATCCCGACGCCGCTGGCCGAGCGCGACGACGCCTGGGTCTACCGGCACGCGGCGCTGCTGACCGCGCACCCGCTGGTGCGCGACGCGTTCAGCCTGCCGCCGGCACCGGAGGCGACCAGCGGCCCGGCCGCGCAGCGGCTGGCCGCCGCCGGCATCCTCGCGCTGGGCTGCGCGCCGGTCGTGGCGGCGATCGACGCGGCGGCCGCCGGCCCGGCACCGGCCGAACCGGCAGCAGCGGCGGCCGGCCCGTCCCCCGCAGCGCCGG
>CAZKCJ010000156.1:0-7119 GCA_964550885.1 uncultured Rubrivivax sp.
GGTTGTCGCGGATGTGCACCGCCGGTGGCAGGAAGCCCAGGTCCTGCGCGAACTTGCGGCGCACGCCCTTGATCCGCGCGAGCAGGTCGCCGTGGCCCGGGCCGCGCGACGCGTCGACCAGCGCGATCAGCCGGTAGCCGACCTCCAGGCCGAGCACGTCGACCGGCACCACGTCGTCCCAGCTGGCCTCGCCGCCGGCCGCGGCGGCCGCCGGCGCAGCCGGTTGCGCCGCGCGCGCCGCCGCCTGCTGCTCGCGCCGGCGCACCCAGGCGCCGAGCGCGCCGACGCCCGCGCTGATCAGCGCGAACACCAGGTGCGGCATCCCCGGCACCAGGCCGAGCGCGCCGACGATGCCGGCGGTCACGAACAGCGGCTTGGGCGTGCCCAGCACCTGGCTGTGGATCTGCGCGCCGATCGCCTGCTCCTTGCCCACGCGCGACACCACCATCGCCGCGGCCACCGACCCCAGCAGCGCCGGCCCCTGCGCGACCAGCGCGTCGCCAACCGCCCGCTGGATGTAGCTGCCGGCGGCGGCCTGCAGGCTCAGGTCGTGCTGGGCAACGCCGATCACGAAGCCGCCGACGATGTTGATCACCAGGATCAGCAGCCCGGCGATCGCGTCGCCGCGCACGAACTTGCTGGCGCCGTCCATGCTGCCGAAGAAGTCGGCCTCCTCGCCGACCTCGGCGCGGCGGCGGCGCGCCTCGTTCTCGTCGATCAGGCCGGCGTTGAGCTCGGCGTCGATCGCCATCTGCTTGCCCGGCATCGCGTCCAGCGTGAAGCGCGCGCCGACCTCGGCGATGCGCTCGGCGCCCTTGGTGACGACGATGAAGTTGATCACCACCAGGATCGCGAACACGATCAGCCCGACCGCGAAGTTGCCGCCGATCAGGAAGTGGCCGAAGGCCTCGATCACCTTGCCCGCCGCCGCCGGGCCGGTGTGGCCGTCGACCAGCACCACGCGGGTGGACGCGACGTTCAGGCTCAGCCGCATCAGCGTGGTGATCAGCAGCACGCTCGGGAAGGCCGCGAAGTCCAGCGGCTTGACCATGTGCGCCGAGATCATCACCACCATCAGCGCGAGTGCGATGTTGAAGGTGAACAGCAGGTCCAGCGCGAACGGCGGCAGCGGCAGCACCATCATCGCCAGCACCAGCACGACGAACAGCGGCACGCCGAGCGCGCGCAGCACGCCGGCGTGCGGGCCGAGCCGCTGCTGCAGGCTCTGGAGCAGTGCGTTCATGCGGCGGGTGCGTTGCTGCCCGCGGGTCGCGTCAGCGCCGGCCGGTTCGGCAGACGGTCACCGCCGCCAGCGCGCCGACGCCGGCGTGCAGGATCGGCCGTGAGCCAACGCGTGGTGCCGAGCTTGAATCGTCGCGGCGGCCGCGGTCGCGCGCGCGCGGTGGGCTGCGGTTCACAGCCGGAGCGCGCGGCAATGTGCGGCTGCAGCCCATGGCGATCCGGCTGAACGCAGTCAGCCACGTCCAGGGCGGCACGCTCCTCGCGGTCTGTCAGGCGACCCGAGTTCATCGTTCGCCCTGCGCCTGGCCTTCGTGCGGGTCCATCCCCGCCGGCACCGCGATCGCCGCCAGCGGCGCCGGCGCGGCGCCCTGCCCCGCCAGATGCGCGCGCAGCGCATACACGTGCGCGAGCACCTGGGCGACCGCAGTGAACAGCGCCTGCGGCACCGGCCGGTCGAGCTCGGCGTGCGCGTACAGCGCGCGCGCCAGCGGCGGCGCGCGCAGCACCGGCACGGCCGCCGCCTGCGCGGCGTCGCGGATGCGCAGCGCGATCAGGTCGGCACCCTTGGCCACCACCGTCGGCGCGTTCATCCGCGCGTCGTCGTAGCGCAGCGCGACCGCGTAGTGGCTCGGGTTCATCACCACCAGGTCGGCCCGGGGCACCGCGGCCAGCATCCGCCGCGTCGCCAGCTCGCGCATCCGCGAGCGCTGGCGCGACTTGATCTCGGCGCTGCCCTCGACCTCGCGCTGCTCCTGCTTGAACTCCTGCGTGGTCATCCGCAGCCGCTTCGCGTGCAGGTGGCGCTGCAGCGGCACGTCGACCAGCGCGAACGCGGCCAGCGTCAGCAGCAACCACAGCAGCCCCTCGCCGAGCAACCGCGCTGCGCGCGCCAGCGCCAGCGGCACCGGCAGGCCGAGCACCGCGGCGAACTGGTCCAGCCGACCGCGCAGGTACAGCAGCCCGACCACGCCGATCACCAGCGCCAGCGCGCAGGCCTTGAGCGCGTCGCCGACCTGCTGGCGCGACAGCAGCCGGCCCAGCCCGGTCACCGGGTTCAGCTTGTCCGGCTTCGGCGCCAGCGCCTGCAGCGTGAAGTTCCAGCCGCCCGACAGCGCCGCCGCCGCGACCGCCGCCAGGATCAGCAGCAGCCCGAGCCCGAGCACCAGCCCGAGCGCGCCGGCGCTGCCCTGCGCGAGCCGCTGCAGCATCGACTGCGGATCGCCGAGCACCGCCGCGTCGAAGCGCAGGCCGCCGGCGACCGCGCGCTGCAGCGTGTGCAGCAGCCACGGCGCCAG
Organism: uncultured Rubrivivax sp.; assembly: GCA_964550885.1. GTDB lineage: Bacteria > Pseudomonadota > Gammaproteobacteria > Burkholderiales > Burkholderiaceae_C > Rubrivivax. The sequence continues at coordinate 2,538 of CAZKCJ010000156.1, forward strand.
GCCCAGCAGCAGCGCGACCACGGTGCCCACCGCCGCCAGGTGCGCGAGGTCGCGCGAGCGTGCGACCTGCCCCTCGGTGCGCGCACGGCGCAGGCGGCGTTCGGTGGCGGGAAGGCGGCGGTCTTGGGCGTCGGCCATGGCGGGCGGTGCCCGCCGAATCAGCGGACCCGGTCATGCTGCCGGGACCGCGCGCCGACTTGAGCGCGAAAAGAAGGCCGAAGCCGCCGCTTGTTACGCGGCGGTCGCGCGCGGGTTGCGCTTGCGGCGGGCCGCGTCCTGCGGCTGCTGCGACCCGGCCGCAAGCCTGCCGCGCCCGGCGAACTCGCGGCGGCGGGCGCGCCGCGGTCGCGGCGCGCTCAGCGCGCCGGCACGATCGACGGCAGCGGCGGCGGCAGCGTGGCCGGCGCCGGCGCGGCGGGCTGCGGCTGCAGCGCGCGCTCCTCGGCCTCGCGGTTCATCACGATGATGCTGATCCGGCGGTTGGCCGGATCCAGCCGGTCACGCTCGTTGAAGGGCGTGCTCGCCGCCAGCCCGAGCACGCGCAGCACCCGGTCCTCGGGCAGCCCGCCGGCGTGCAGCTCGCGCCGCGACGCATTCGCGCGGTCGGCCGACAGCTCCCAGTTGCTGTAGCCGGCGGCGCCGCCGGCGTAGGGCGCGGCGTCGGTGTGGCCCTCGAGCGTCACCCGGTTGGGCACCTCGGCCAGCACGCCACCGATCTCGCGCAGCAGCTCGCGCATGTACGGCTGCACCACCGCACTGCCGCTGGCGAACATCGGCCGGTTCTGCTCGTCGACGATCTGGATGCGCAACCCGTCGCGGGTCAGGTCGAGCTTGATCTGCGGGCTCAGCGCGGCCAGCCGCGCGTGCTTGCGGATGTGCTCCTCCATCTGCTGCTTCAGCTGCTCGAGCCGCGCCGCCTCGGCGCGCTGCTGCTCGGCCTTCAGCGCCTGCAGGTTCACGGTCTTGCGCTCGGCCTCGACGTCGCCGTACTTGACCTGGCCGGCAGTGCGCGACAGGTCCTGCCCGCCGCCCTTGATCACGTGCGACGCGTCGCCAGCGCCCGAGCCGCTGGCCAGTAGCGCGATCTTCAGCGGCGACTGGAAGTAGTCGGCGATGCCCTTCTTGTCGCCGTCGCTGGTGCTGCCCAGCAGCCACATCAGCAGGAAGAAGGCCATCATCGCGGTCACGAAGTCGGCGTAGGCGATCTTCCACGCGCCGCCGTGGTGGCCGTGGCCACCCTTCTTCACCCGCTTGATGATGATCGGCTGCAGCTTCTTCGCGTCACCGGCCACGATCACCCTCCCTCGCAGCGTCTTGGTCGCGCGCCCCCGGCGCGGCGCCGCCTGCAGCCTGGCCGAGCCGGCGGCGCGGCGGCCGCGCGACGGACCGCGCGCCGCCCGCGCGCCGCGCAGCGGTGGCGCTCACTTCTTGCCCTTCACGTGCTTTTCCAGCTCGCTGAAGCTCGGCCGCTCGGTCGAGTACAGCACCTTGCGGCCGAACTCCACCGCCACCTGCGGCGCGTAGCCCTGCATCGACGCGAGCAGCGTGGTCTTCACGCACTGCAGCTCCTTGCCCTGCTCGTCGACCTTCTGCTCGAGCAGCCCGGCCAGCGGCTCGGCGAACGCGTACGACAGCAAGATCCCGAGGAAGGTGCCGACCAGCGCCGAACCGATCATCCCGCCCAGCACCGCCGGCGGCTGACCGACCGAGCCCATCGTGTTGACCACCCCCAGCACCGCCGCGACGATGCCGAAGGCCGGCAGCGCGCCGGCCAGCCGCTGCAGCGCGCCGACCGCCGCGTGCGCCTCGTGGTGGTGGGTCTCGATCTCGCTGTCCATCAGCCCTTCGATCTCGTGCGCGTTCAGGTTGCCCGAGACCATCATCCGCAGGTAGTCGGTCACGAACTCGATCACGTGGTGGTCGCTACCGACCACCGGGTACTTCTGGAACAGCGGCGACGCGTGCGGCTCGTCGACGTCCTTCTCGATCGCCATCAGCCCTTCCTTGCGCGCCTTCTGCAGGACGTCGTACATCAGCGCCATCAGCTCCAGGTAGCGCGCCTTGGTGTACTTGCTGCCCTTGAAGCACTGGCCCAGCCCGCGCGCGGTCGCCTTCAGCACCTTGGGCTGGTTGGTCGCGATGAACGCGCCGAGCGCCGCGCCGCCGATCGCCGCCAGCTCGAAGGGCAGCGCGTGCAGCACGACGACGATGTTGCCGCCGTGCGCGATGAACACGCCGAACACGGCGGCCAGCGCGACGGTCCAGCCGATCAGGACGAACATGGCGGGCGCATCGGGCGGAGTCGGGGCGGGGTCGGAGGCGGCGGCAGCGGCGCGCACAGGGGCGGCGGGCTCGGGCCGTCAGCACCATATCGGCGCCGGCGGCTGCCGACTTGAGCCACTCAGCGCAAGGCGCGAGCGCCCGCCGAGGCGGGCCCGACGCAGCCAGCGCGACGCGGATGGACGCGCTCGACCCGCCGCCTCGCGCGCGCTGCGAGGCGCTGCGCCTGCATGCGGAAGTGGGTAGCATGGTCCGGCACCTGTCGCGGCTGCGGCCAGCCAGGCGCCCAGGCACCGAACGCACGCCCCCACGCCTGGCGACCTACCGGGTCCGGGGCAGCGCCGGCGTCGGCGCGAAACGGGTTCGACATCACGACCGAGAGGAGACTGCCATGCACCGCCCACGCCATCCGTCGCCGTTGTCTGCGGTCGCGGCGGCCGCCCTGTGCAGCGCCCTGGCCTGGCCCGCGCCGGCTGCCGCGCAGCCGCAGGCTGCGGCCGGCGCAGCGCCCGCCACCGTGGTCCAGCTGATCACGCTGGGCACGATCGCCGGGCCGCCGCCGACGGTCGACCGCACCCAGAACTCGCAGCTCCTGCTGGTGGGCGACAGCGCCTACCTGATCGACGCGGGGGTCAACGTCACCCGTCGCATCGCGCAGGCCGGGCTGAGCCTGAAGAAGGTGAAGACCCTGTTCATCACCCATCCGCACGGTGACCACACGCACGGAATGCCGGCCCTGCTGTCGACGCAGTGGTACTACGGCGCCAACTCGATGGCGATCTACGGCCCGCCCGGAACCCGTGAACTGACGGCGGCGGTCATCGACTTCATCGACATCGACACCCGCATCCGGCAGGAGGACGAGGCTTCGGATCCGGTCGACCTGAGGCAGCTGTTCAAGGCGACCGACGTCGGCACCGGCGTGTTCTTCACCGACGACAAGGTGAAGGTCAGCGCGGTCGAGAACTCGCACTTCCAGTTCCCGCCGGGCAGCCCGCTGGCCAGCCGCTACAAGTCCTACTCGTATCGCTTCGACACCCCCGGCGGTTCGATCGTGTTCACCGGCGACACCGGCCCCGACGACGACCTCACCCGCCTGGCCCAGGGCGCCGACGTGCTGGTCGCCGAATGCCTGGCGCTGGACGAGATCCGTGCGCGCCGGCAGAAGACCGGCACCTGGCAGGCGATGACCAAGGAGCAGCAAGACGGCTGGTACCACCACATGCAGAAGGAGCACATCACCCCCGAGCAGGCGGGCGAGCTGGCCCGCGATGCCGGGGTCGGCACGCTGGTCCTGACCCACATCTCCAGCGGCGGCGTGGTCGGGGACGAGTACATCCGCTACGCGCAGGACGCCGCCAGGCACTTCAAGGGCCTGATCCTGGTCGCGCACGACGGCATGAAGTTCCAGGTGCGCAAGAAGTAGCTCGTCGGGCCCGGACCGCCGATTGCCCGACCCGTCTACGCGCCGCCGCGCGCCGCGCGACGGGTCGGCGGCCTGGCCGTCGCGGCGGCCACGCTGCCCGCCTTGCGCTCCTCGAGCCGCCCGGTGACGCACTTGTGCAGGACGCTGGCAATCAGCGTCTGGTACGGCATGCCCTCGGCCAGCGCCTTGACCTGGATGTCGTGCAGGTCGCCAGCCGACAGCCGGATGTTGACCCGCCGATCCTTGATCGCGGTCGCCCGTGCAGCCGCCTTCAGCCGCGCGAGCTCGGCCTTCGTCGCCACCGACTTCAACTTGCCGGCCTCAAAGGCGTCGATGACTTCGACTTCGAAGGGATCAAGTTGCATCATCCGGGTCTGCGGTCTCGAGGTAGTCGCGGGCTGCCCACCGGCTGGGGATGACCGTCTTCAGGAAGAAGTGCTCCGCCTCTTCGACATCGGGCACCAAGTAGGCGTAGCGGTCCCAGGTGACGACCAGAAGCCGCTGGTTCGGATCCTTCCGGGTGTTCGGGTGTGCCAACACATCCGGAAGGCCACCGCCTTCGATCGCCACGACGACCTGCTCGAAGCACGCGCCGCGTTGCGCCAGCAGATCGCGGTTCTGGTCCGGGTTCCACCGCAAGGGCTTCACCGCGCGAGTCCACCGCGCCGTGTGCCTGTTGTCGTCACGCGATCAAAGCCGGTCTCAGGGGTGAAGGCCGCGAGCATGCGCTTGCCTGCCATCCGAGGATTCCCGGCGCCACCCCTGAATCCGCGCTTGCCTGCCGGGCCCGCGACCGCGCACCGGCCGCGGCCCGCGCTCAGCCTACTTCCGGCAGTTGGACGTGCCCGAGTGGGCCGTGATGCGGTGCGCTGGCAA
>CAZKCJ010000157.1:0-5174 GCA_964550885.1 uncultured Rubrivivax sp.
GATGACCGGGTTCGAATGGATCACTTCTATATCATTGAACGCAACTTAGTATCAGAACCCGCGCGCGTGGGTCGCGACCCGGCCGCCGCCGTCGGCGACCAGCACCGCGCCGGTCACGAACGAGGCCTCGTCGCTGGCGAGGAAGCGCACGCAGGCGGCGATCTCCTCGGGCCGAGCGATGCGGCGCAGCGCCAGCCGCTGCGCCATCGCGTCGAACTCGGCCTCCATCGTCGTGCCGGCCAGCGCCGCGGCGTCGCCCATCTCGCGCTCGGCCATCGCGGTGCGGGTCCAGCCGGGGCACAGGCAGTTGGCGCGGACGCCGTCGGCGCCGTAGGCGTAGGCAAGGTTGCGGGTGAAGGCGACCACGCCGGCCTTGCTCGGCGCGTAGCTGGCGCTGCCGGGGGTGGAGTTGAACGCCGCCACCGACGCGACGTTGACGATCGCGCCGCCGCCGGCCGCACGCAGCCGCGGCAGCGCCGCGCGGCACACGCGCATCGTGCCGGTGAGGTTGACCGCGAGCAGCCGCTCCCAGGTGGCGTCGGCGATCGTCTGCGGGTCGTCGGCGGCGACCACGCCGGCGGCGTTGACGACGATGCGCAGCGGCCCGAGCGCGGCCGCCGCGGCGACCGCCTGCTCGACCTGCTCCTGCCGGGTCACGTCGCCGGCGAGCGCGTGCGCGCCGGTGCGCGCGGCCAGCGCCTCGAGTTCCGCGGCGTCGCGGTCGAAGGCGAGCAGCCGCACCCCCTCGGCGCACAGCCGCTCGGCCACCGCCGCGCCGATGCCCGACGCGGCGCCGGTGACCAGCGCGACCCGGCCCTTCACGGCCGGTGCGCGCCGCCGGTTGGCGGCGGGGCTGCGGGCGCGCCGGTGGCCGCAGTCGCTGCGCGCTTCGCTGCACCAGGCGCGCCATCGGCTGCGGCGCCGACAGCTCCGCCGGTCGCTGCACCGGTCGCTGCACCGGTCGCCGCGGCCTCGTCCGCACCGCCCGCCGTGCGCGCTGCGGCGGTGGCTGCGGCCTGCGCCTGCAGCCACGCGTCCTCCATCACCTGGCCCGACTCGGGCAGCGTCATGCCGCCGTCGACGACGATCGTCTGGCCGGTGATCCAGCCGGCCTCGTCGCTGGCCAGGAACAGCATCGCGTAAGCGATGTCGTCGGGCCGGCCGGCGGCACCCAGCGGGATGTAGCGCTCGAGCCGCGCGCGCGTCGCCGGCTGGCTGAGGCGCCCGCGGTCCTTCGCGACGAAGCCGGGCTCGACGCCGTTGACGGTGATCCGGTGCGGCGCGAGTTCGAGCGCGGCCGCGCGGATGAAGCCGTTGACGCCGGCCTTGGCCGCCGCGTAGTGCGCGGCGGCCAGCATCGCCACCCGCGGCCCGGTCACCGACGAGGTGACGACGATGCGGCCGCCGCGCGCCTTCAGCGCCGGCAGCGCCGCGCGGGTCAGCCAGAAGCAGCTCTTCAGGTTCAGCGCCAGCGTGCGCTCGAGCGTGTCGCTGTCCAGCTCGTCGAGCCGCGCCCACGGGCAGCCGCCGGCGTTGTGGATCAGCAGGTCGAGCCGGCCGTAGGCGGCCAGCGCGTCGGCGACCGCCTGGGCGCAGCCGCCCTCGTCGGCCGTGAAGCCGGTCGCGCGCGCCTGCAGGCCGCGTGCGGCGAGTGCGTCGGCGAGCGCGTCGGCGTCGGCGCGGGTGCGGTTGGCGACCAGCACCGCCGCGCCGGCCTCGGCCAGTCGGGTCGCGGCTGCGGCGCCGATGCCGCGGCCGGCGCCGGTGACCAGCGCCACCTTGCCGTCGAGGCGGAACGGACTCACGCTGCGGCGGCGCGCGCGAGCTCGGCGCAGAAGGCCTCGAGCACCTCGACGTAGCGGTCGACGTCGGCCGCGGTGCTCGCCGGGCACAGCAGCAGCATGCTGTGGAACGGCGTGATCAGCACGCCGTGGTTCAGGAAGTACACGTGCAGCAGTGCCTCGAGCGTGCCGTCGCGCCCGTGCTTCACGTCGCTCGCGTTGCGCGGCGGCTGCGGCGCGTACATCGTCTCGACGCGCGCGCCGATCTGCTCGACGTACCACGGCAGCCGGTGCGCGGCGATCACGTCGCGCATGCGCGCGGCCAGCTCCTGCGCGAGCGCGGTCATGCGGGCGAAGGCGTCGGCGGTCAGCACCTGCTCCAGCACCGCGCGCACTGCGGCCACCTGCAGCGGGCTGCCGGCGAGCGTGCCGCCGAAGCCCAGGTGCGCGCTCTGGCGCACCTGCACCGGGTTGACCTTGGGCACCTGCGCCCACAGCGCCTGCGCGACCGCCTCGGTCGCGCCGTACAGCCCGACCGGCACGCCGCCGCCGACCGACTTGCCGACGGTGAAGAAGTCGGGCTGCAGGCCGAAGTGCGCGGTGCAGCCGCCCGGCCCCTGCGACAGCGTGTGCGTCTCGTCGACGATCCACAGCGTGCCGCTGCGCCGGGTCAGCTCGCGCAGCGCGTCGAGGAAGCCCGGCTGCGGCGCGATCATGCCGTAGTTGGTCATGAACGGCTCGGCCAACACGCAGGCGACGTCGCGCGGCGCCAGCGCCGCCTCGAGCGCGGCGACGTCGTTGAACTCGATCACCCGTGACACGCGCGCGTGGTCGACCGCGTTGGCGTGGATGCCGTTGCGCAGCACCACTTCGCCGTGGTCGCCGAGCGCGACGTGCGCCTCCTCGACCGAGCCGTGGTAGCAGCCGTTGAAGACCAGCACGCGCTCGCGCCCGGTGATCATCCGCGCGATCCGGATCGCCGCGCGGTTGGCGTCGCTGGCCGAGGTGGTGAAGCCCCAGTAGGGCAGGCCGAAGCGGCGGCCCAGCTCGGCGCCGACCCAGGCGGCGTCCTCGGTGGGCAGCATCAGCGTCGAGCCCTGCGCGAGCTGCGCGGCCACCGCCGCGGTGATCGCCGGGTTGCCGTGGCCGCACATGCCGCCGCTGTCGCCGAGGCAGAAGTCCACGTACTCGAGCCCGTCGGCGCAGCGCACGCGGGTGCCCTGCGCGCTGCGCACGACCACCGGGAAGCCGCCGGCCCAGCGCCGCATCCAGTGCGACGGCGCGCCGTACAGGTAGTGACGCTGGCCGGCCTCGTAGGCGGCGCGCGAGGCCGGGTGCAGCTGCGCGAAGCGCGCCTGCTCGCGCTCGAGCAGCGCCTGCAGCCGCAGCGGATCGAGGGTGGTCATCGCGGCGACCGGGTCGCGCACGGCGGCGGGCATCAGCCCTCGACCGCCGCGAACGCGGCTTCGAGCGTGTCGCACAGCACGTCGATCTCGGCGCGGCTGATCGTCAGCGCCGGCGACAGGATGATGTTCGGCCCCGAGGTGCGGATCATCGCGCCGCGGCGATAGGCCTCGCGCGCGACCGCGGCTACCTCCTTCGCGCCGCGCGGGAAGCTCGCCTTGGTCGCCTTGTCGGCGACCATCTCGATGCACGCCATCAGGCCGGCGCCGCGCACGTCGCCGATCAGCCGCGAGCGCTCGCCCAGCCGCTGCAGCCGCTGCAGCAGGTACGCGCCCTCGCGCGCGGCGTTGCCGACCACGTCCTCGCGCGCGAGCACGTCCAGCGTGGCCAGCGCCGCGGCCGCGGCGATCGGGTGGCCGCTGTAGGTGTAGCCGTGCGACACCGACGCGAAGGCCTCGTCGCCGGCGTCGAACGCGGCCGCGACCTTGGCCGAGATCGCGGTCGCGCCCAGCGGCACGTAGCCCGACGAGATGCCCTTGGCCAGGCACCACAGGTCGGCGCGCACGCCCCACAGCCGGGTGCCGAACAGCGCGCCGGTGCGGCCGAAGCCGGTGACCACCTCGTCGGCGATCAGCAGGACGCCGTGGCGGTCGCAGACCTCGCGCACCAGCGGCCAGTAGTTGGCCGGCGGGACGATCACGCCGCCCGCGCCCTGCACCGGCTCGGCGATGAACGCGGCCACCGTGTCCGGCCCCTGGAAGCGGATCTCGCGGTCGAGCAGCTCGGCGCAGATCTCGGCCAGCCGCGCCGGGTCGTCGGTGTAGGGGTTGCGGTAGACCCAGGGCGTGTCGACGTGAAAGCACCCGGGCAGCAGCGGCTCGTACACGCGCCGGAAGTTGGTGTTGCCGTTCACGCTCATGCCGCCGAAGTGCACGCCGTGGTAGCCCTGGCGCAGCGCGATGAACTTGCTGCGGTCGCGCTCGCCGCGGATCTTCCAGTACTGGCGCGCGAGCTTCAGCGCGCCTTCGACCGCGTCCGAGCCGCCGTTGCCGAAGAAGACCGCGGCCACGCCGTCGGGCTCCATCAGCTGCACCAGCCGCGCCGACAGCTCGATCGCGCGCGGGTGGGTGGTGCCGCGGAAGGTGTTGTAGTAGGCGAGCTCGTCGAGCTGCGCGACGATCGCGTCGCGGATCTCGCTGCGGCCGAAGCCCAGGTTCGCGCTCCACAGGCCGCCGACGCCGTCGACCAGCTTGTGGCCGTCGACGTCCCAGATCCAGCTGCCTTCGCCGCGCACGATGATGTCCGGCGGGCTCGCGCGCATGCTGCGCGGGTTGGCCATCGGGTGCCACAGGTAGCGCGCGTTGGCGGCCTTCAGTTCGGCCACGCTCATCGGTTTCATGCTGCCTCCTTGCCGTCGGCGGCTTCGGATGCCAGCCGCAGGCGCGCGCGGATCGCGGCGAGGTTGCCGGCGATGTCGCGCAGGTCGAAGAACTGGGTCTGCAGGCCGGCCTTGACGCCGCCGGCGATGTTGCGGAACTGGTCGTCGACGAACAGGATCTGGCCCGGCTCCAGCCGCATCGCGGCGACCGCCTGCTCGTAGGCGCGCGGGTCGGGCTTCAGGATGTGGGTGTGGGTGCCGTCGACGACCGCGTCGATCGCGTGGATGATGTCCAGCCGCTCGGCGAAGCGCGGGCCGTTGAACAGCTCGAGCTCGTTGCTGAGGATGCCCACGCGGATGCCCTGCGCGTGCGCGTCCAGCACCAGCCGGCGGATCTGCGGCCGCAGCGCCTGGTTCGGGTCGACGTGGCGGATGCGGGTCAGCATCGCGTGCATGTCCCAGCCGGGCTCGCCGACCAGCTCGCCGGTCTCGCGCGCGCGCTGCGCCCAGTAGTCGCGCTCGCTGATCCGGTCCTGCTGCATCGCGCGCCACAGGTCGTCGGTCTCGGGCGCCAGCGGCCCGAGCCGGCTCAGCTGCCCGGGCCGCAGGCC
>CAZKCJ010000157.1:5184-7028 GCA_964550885.1 uncultured Rubrivivax sp.
CGGTCTCGGCCGTGCGGTGGCGCTCGAACACCGACACGGTCATCACGCTGCCGAAGTCGAGCAGCAGGCCCTTGGGCGGCGGTTGGCGGTCGGCGATGGCGGTGGTGCTCATGAGTGGGGTGCTGCGGGCGTTCAGCCGGCGATGGTGACGAACTTGAGTTCGGTGTAGCCGAGCAGCCCTTCCAGGCCGCTCTCGTGGCCGAGGCCGCTGTCCTTGACGCCGCCGAAGGGCGTCTCCGGCTGCGACACGCCGAAGTGGTTGATGCCGACCATGCCGGCCTGCAGCTCCTGGCCGAGCCGGTGCGCGCTGCGCAGGTCGCGGGTGAAGCCGTAGGCGGCCAGGCCGTAGGGCAGCGCGTTGGCGCGCGCGATCGCGTCGTCGAGCTCGTCGAACACGTCCAGCAGCGCGATCGGGCCGAAGGGTTCCTCGGCCTGCACGCGCGCATCGGCGCCGGCGTGCTCGATCACCGTCGGCGCGTAGAAGAAGCCGGGCCGGTCCAGGCGCGCGCCGCCGCACAGCAGCGCGCCGCCGTGGGCGAGCGCGTCGTCGACGTAGTGCTGCATCTGCGCGACCCGGCGCGCGTTGATCAGCGGGCCGAGCTGCGAGCCTGCGTCCAGCCCCGGCCCGACGCGCAGCGCGGCCGCGCCAGCGACGAAGGCGTCGCGGAAGGCCGCGTACTGCGAGCGCTGCACCAGGAAGCGGATCGGCGACGCGCACACCTGGCCGGCGTTGCGGAACTTGGCCTGCACCGCCAGCGGCGCCAGCGCCGCGCCGTCGGCGTCGGCGCAGACGATCACCGGCGCGTGCCCGCCGAGCTCGGCGGTGTAGCGCTTCAGGTGGCGCGCCGCCTGCTCGCCGAGCAGCTTGCCGACCGCGACCGAGCCGGTGAACGACACCTTGGCGATCACCGGGCTGGCGATCAGCGTCGACGAGATCCGCGCCGGCTCGCCGGCGACCAGGTTGAGCACGCCCGGCGGCAGGCCGGCGTCCTGGAACGCGCGCGCGAACTCGACGCAGGTGCCGGGCACCTGCTCGTCGGGCTTGATGATCGCGCTGCAGCCGGCGGCGAGCGCGCCGCCGAGCTTGCGCGCCGGCAGATTGGCCGGGAAGTTCCACGCGGTGAACGCGGCCACCGGACCGACCGGCACGCGCTGCACCGTCTGGCTCAGCACGTTGGGCAGGCGCGGCGGCACGCCGCGGCTGGCCAGGCGCTTGGCCTCCTCGGCGAGGAAGTCGATGATGTCGGCCGACAGCGTCACCTCGCGCTGCGCCTCGGCCAGCGGCTTGCCCTGCTCGAGCGTGAGCGTGCGCGCGATCGACGCGGCGCGCTCGCGGATCAGCCGGGTTGCCGCGCCGAGGATGCGGAAGCGCTCCAGCGGCAGCGTGCGCGACCAGCGGGCGAAGCCGCGCTCCGCGGCGGCCAGCGCGGCGGCGAGCTCGGCGTCGCCGGCGACCGGCAGCTGGCCGAGGGTGCTGCCGTCGGCCGGGTTGAGGACCGGCAGCGTGCCCGCGGAAGTCTGCGCGAGCCACTGGCCGTCGATCAGGAGTTGCAGCGGGGGGTAGGACATCGGGCTGGCGGCGGGCAGGGGAAGCGCGGGCCGCAGGCCGCGGATCATGCCCGGAATTCGTTTCGTCGTCAACGATCTCGGCGCGCGGGCCGGCGGCCGCACAGGGCGGCACTGCGGTCGCGCCGCGGTCGCGCCGCGGCGCCGCCCCCGGCGATCGTTTCGTCGACAACGATGGTACTGCGGCGCCGGCTTTGGCACAATCGCGCGCCGATGGCTGCCGCTACCCCCCGCCCACGACCGGCCGCGCCGGCGCGCCGCGCGCGCGCAGCGGCGGC
>CAZKCJ010000158.1:0-7013 GCA_964550885.1 uncultured Rubrivivax sp.
AGGCCTTCACCGACGGCCTCGCGTCGATGTTCGAAGGCGACTACCGGATCGTCCACTACCTGGCACCGCCGCTGCTGGCCAAGCGCAACGAGCGCGGCGAGCTGGTCAAGCAGCGCTACGACGGCCGCTGGATCCGGCGCGCGTTCGGGCTGCTCGCGCGACTGAAGGGGCTGCGCGGCGGGCCCTTCGATCCCTTCGGCCGCACCGCCGAGCGCCGCGAGGAGCGCGCGCTGATCCAGCAGTACCGCGCCTGCATCGAGGAGCTGCTCGCCGGGCTGCGCGCGGACAACCTGGCGCTGGCCGCCGAGATCGCCGCGATTCCAGACGAGATCCGCGGCTACGGCCACGTGAAGGCGCGCCACCTGAAGGCGGCGCGCGCGCGCTGGGACGCGCTGATGGCGCAGTGGCGCGGCGGTTGCGGCGGGGCGGCTGCCGCGACCGAGCGCACGACGAGGGTCGCCGCTGCTGGCGACGCCAGTGCGCGCGTGCAGCCCGAGCGGCGATGAGCGGGCCGGCGCGCCTGGCTGCGAACCGCTGGTCGCGGGCTGGCGCCGCGGGGGCGGTCGCTGGCGCTGGTCGTCGCGGCCGCGCAGCGAAGCGAATCGAGCCGGCGCGGTGCGCAGCTCCGGATCGGGCGTGACGCAGGGTCGCGTCGCGTCGACTGCCCGCGCGGCGGATCGGCCGCGATGGCGCTGAGCCACAGCTGGCCGGCGGTGGCGGCGGCGCAGGCGCATGCACCCGAGCGGCGCGTGCCCTTCGTCATCAACGGGCGTCCGGTCGGCTCGGTCGCGCGCGTGCACCTGCAGTCGCTGCGCGACGCGCCGCCGCCGTTCGCGGTCGACGCCGAGGGCGTGCGCTGCGACGCCGACGCGGCGACGCTGTCGGCGGTGCTGGCCGCGCGCAACGCGGCGCTGCGTGCGGCCGGCCTGATCCTGGCCTGGCGCGACGAGTCCTTCCCGCTGCTGGACCCGGCCACGCAGCAGCCGCTGGCGACGATCGAGCGCGCCGCCTGCCGCTTCTGGGGCACGCTGACCCTGGGCGCGCACGCCAGCGGCTATCGCGCCGACGAGCGCGGCCGGCCGACCCACCTGTGGCTCGCGCAGCGCGCGGCCGACAAGGCGACCGACCCGGGGCTGCTCGACAACCTGATCGGCGGCGGCGTGCCATCGGGACAGACGCCGCTGCAGGCGCTGGTGCGCGAAGGCTGGGAGGAAGCCGGCCTGCACGCGCAGCAGCTGCGGTGCGCGCTGCCCGCAAGCCGGCTATACCTGCAGCGCGAGGTGCGCGAAGGGCTGCAGCTGGAGCTGCTGCATGCCTTCGACCTGCCGCTGCCGGCCGGATTCGAACCGCGCAACCAGGACGGCGAGGTCGCCGGCTTTCGCTGCGTGCCGGTCGCCGAAGCGGTCGAGCTCGCTGCCGGCGACGGGATGACCGTCGACGCCGCGCTGGTCACGCTGGACTTCGCGCTGCGCCACCGGCTGCTGCCGCCCACCCAGGCCCGGGTGCTCGAGCGGCAGCTGCGTGCGCTGCGCCGCGGCATCGATCCCGGCTGACCTGCGCGCACGGCCACGCGCGGCCGCCTACGCCCGCGCGGTCGGCCTCGCCCGTGGGCGCGACGCCGCGGTCGCGGGCAATCCGTCACGGCGAGCTGCGGCCAGCCGCCGGCTGCGCGTGCACGCGGGCCGGCTCGCGCTGATGATCGCGGCAGCTGACCCGCCCAGGACCTGCCGCGATGAATGCCCTAGCCACCACGAAGCGCACGCCCGACGACAGCGGGCCGTGGACGCCGTCGATCCTGGAGCGGCTGCCGCACCAGCTGCCGCCGATCGATCCGGTGCAGCAGCTGCTGGCCGAGGAGCAGCGCGACCAGGCGCGGCTGCGGCTGCTGCTCAGCGCGACCGCCGCCGTGCTGACGCTGCTGCTGGCGGGCTCGCTGCTCGCCTGATCGACGGCGCTTCAGCCGCGCACGCCGCCCGGCTTGCAGCCGGGGTGCAGGCTGGCGGCCGCGGCGGGCCGCGCAGCGACGCGGCTGAACCAGGCGCCGATCCGCGGCAGCGCGCGGTCGAAGGGCTGGCCGACCGAGTCGGCGAAGTCCAGCCACACGTACAGCCAGATGTCGGCGACGGTGTAGCGCTCGCCCGCGAGCCAGGGACGTGCATCGAGCATCCGGTCCAGCCACGCGATCCGGTCCTGTGCGACGCGCTTCAGCCCGGCGGCCGCCTCGGGCGCGACCGGGATGCGGTCGCGAAAGCGGGCCAGCCCTTCGGCGTAGTGGTAGGCGTTGTGCAGGTTCTCGGTGATGTTCAGCTCGACCCGGCGCTGCCACTGCCGCGTGCCCGCGCGCTCGGCCGCGGTCGTGCCGATCAGCGCCGGCGCCGGGTGCAGCTCTTCGAGGTACTCGATGATCGCGATCGACTCGGCGATCGCGCTGCCGTCGTCGAGCAGCAGCGCCGGCGTCTGGCCGGCGGGGTTCAGGCGCAGGAACGCGGCCTCGCGGTTCTCGCCGCTGAACACGTCGACCTGCCGGCTGGGCAGCGCGAGCCCCTTCTCCGCGAGGTACATCCGCACCGTGCGCGGCCCCGGGCTGAGCGCGTCAAGCAGCAGCATCGGCTCAGCGCGTGGGCGCCGGCGCGGCGCCCGCGGGATGTGGACAGGTGCGCACCGACATCGACCGTCGCCCTTCGAGTCGCGAGCGGCGAGGCGCGCCCTCAGCTGCCCGCGGTGCCCGGGTGGATCCGGCGCACGCGGTGCAGCGTGTTGCGGTCGGTGTGGTGCAGTTCGCCGCCGGTGGCCGCGAGCCGCAACACCAGGTCGGAGGTGTAGCTGAAGCTGCCGTCGTCGTGGAAGCTGAAGCTGCTGTCGAACGCGGTCGCGACCGCGCGCTCGAGCAGGTACAGGTTCTGCGCGAGGCCGTAGCCCTTCGCCCCCGGCTCGGCCTTGAAGTGCAGCGTGCGGTCGCGCGGTCCGGCGCTGCCGCCGGCCAGGATCGCCAGCCCGCGCGGCACCGCGAAGCAGCGCATCACCTGCCCGTTCGCGCGGTCCCACAGCAGATAGCCGACCTCGTCGTGGAACGGGTCCATCGCCTCTTCGCCGTGGCGCCAGGCGGTCATGTGGTAGTTCAGCCCGTCCATCGTCTGGCGACCGTTCTCGACCACAGGGATCGGGCGGAACGACGCCTGCTCGAAGTAGCCGGTCTCGGCGACCTCGTCGTCGCGGTTGTGATACGAGCGGTCGACGCCGACGTCGCCCTCCCAGTCGCCGACCAGCGGCGTCAGCGGCCCCAGCCGCTGGAATCCGAGCACCTGTTCCGCCATGACTTCGCTCCTGCGTTGCGCGTGCCTGGTTGATCGGGGCGCTGGCGGCAGCCGTGCGCCGCCGCCAGCGCCGGCCCGGGTGACGGGCACGGGGCATCGTACGCTGCGGGTATCGACCCTGCGTGCACTGGTGTCGGGCGCCCGCGCGTGCCCCGCGCCCGCCCGGCGCGGGCTGCGCGCGCGGCGTGGCCGGCGTGCGCCGCTGGTCGCGGGTGCGCACGCTGCGTGCCGCGCCGGCTGCGCTTCGCACGCGCGTTGCGGGCGCGGGTTGCACACGCGGTGTCGGCCGTACGCGCGCGCGGCGCGGCGACGCGTCGCACTGCCGCACACCAACCCGTCACGACCTGCCCGCGCCCCCTGAGGGACGCGCCGGCAGCACGTGCCTTGCGGTGTTGCTCAGCCGCCCTGCGCGCGTGCCTGCCTGCAGGCGCGCAGCTCTTCCTCCAGCGCACGCTTGGCCGAGGCGTCGCGCGCGATCGCGATCGACCCCAGCACGCTGCCGTCGCGCGCGAGCACGATGCCGAAGCTCATGTCCACGTAGCGCTTGCCGCCGTCGCGGTGCACCGCGCGCGTGGTGCGGATCTGCCCGCCGTGCTGGGTCTTGCCGGCGGCGATCGCGCGGTTGAAGCCGTCCCAGTGCGCCTGGCGCAGCCGCTCGGGGATGATGATGTCCAGGCTGCGCCCCAGCGCCTCGGCAGCGCTGAAACCGAACAGCGCTTCGGCGCCCTGGCTCCAGATCCGGATCAGCCCCTGCGGGTCGGCGAAGATGATCGCCTCGGTGCTCTGTCGGACGATGCCTTCGTACAGCTCCGGCGTGGGCGTCGGGGTCGACGCGGGTGCGGTCATCGATGGGTCTCCTGGCTCGCCGGCCGCTCGCGGCCGCCGCCCCGGTCGGGGCCGGCCGCAGCCGCACTGGCGGCGGTCATTCTGGCGCGCAGCGGCCGCAGCCGCGGCCACGAGGCGGATCAGCCCTGATCGTCGCGCTGCCGCTGGCAGTGCAAGCGCAGCCGCTGCAAGGATGCGCTCGGGCGCTCGTCGGCCGGCGTCGACCTGCTTCGGCCTAGGTCGGCGCACGGCCGTGCTTGCGAGCGCCGCCGCTCACCGCCCACAGGCCCAGCAGGATCAGCGCGATGCCGATCGTCTCCGCCGTATCCGGGCGCTCGTCGAGCAGCGCCCACGCCATCAGGATCGCGGTCACCGGCACCGCCAGGCTGGACAGGCTGGCCACCGTGGTCGGCAGGCTCTTGAGCACGAACAGCCACAGCACCCAGGCCAGGCTCGACGCCAGCAGCACGCAGTACGCGAGCCCGGCGATGAAGGCGGGCGCCCACTCGATCGGCCGCGACGGCACCACCAGCGCGATCGCCGCCAGCAGCAGCGAGCCCAGCAGCATCTGCCAGGCGGTGAACGCGAGCGGCGACGGCGCGTGCAGCTCGAACATGCGCTTGCTCAGCACCGTGCCGGTCGCCCAGCTCGCGCCGCCGAGGATCGCGAGCACGGTGCTGTGCATCCCGCCCAGGCCCTGCCAGGGCTCGACCACCGCGAGCAGGCCCGCCGCGGCCAGCGCAACCCCCAGCCACTGCCGCCGCGACGGCCGCTCGCGCAGCACCCACCAGGCCAGCAGCACCGCCCAGAACGGCATCGTGTACGACAGCAGCGACACCCGCCCGGCACCGCCCGTGACCAGCGCCCACTGCGCCAGCGCCTGGAAGCCGGTGGTCTGAAAGAGCCCGGTGGCCAGCGTCAGCCGCAGCGGCGGCGGGCGCAGCGATTCACCGCGCAGCGCCAGCGCCGCCAGCAGCACCAGCGAGCCGCCGAAGTAGCGCAGCGCCACGAAGTCGAACGGCCCGACGTAGCGCAGCATCTGCTTCATCACGATCCAGCTGTACGCCCACACCAGCACCATCACGGCCAGGGCCAGCAGGGCGGAGCGGTTCGCGCTTGGCATCGGGGCTTCGGTCAACCGGCGCCAGAAGCGGCGAAGCCCGCTCGCGGCGGGCTTCGGGGGTGCTCATGCGGCACGTCGGAATCTTGGTTGCGGGGGCAAGATTTGAACTTGCGACCTTTGGGTTATGAGCCCAACGAGCTACCAGACTGCTCCACCCCGCGATCGAGGATGCGATTCTACCATCGCCGCGCGCGCTGTTCGCGGTGCGCGCGCCTTCAGTCCTTGGCCGGCTCGTCGGCGCCCTCGGCCGCGGCCGGCTCGGGGCGGTCCACCAGTTCGACGTAGGCCATCGGCGCGTTGTCGCCGACGCGAAAGCCGGTCTTCAGGATCCGGGTGTAGCCGCCAGGGCGCGCCAGGTAGCGCGGGCCGAGCTCGCCGAACAGCTTGACGACCACTTCCCGGTCGCGCGTGCGGTCGAAGGCCAGTCGGCGGTTGGCCAGGGTCGGCTGCTTGGCCAGCGTGATCAGCGGCTCGACCACGCGGCGCAGCTCCTTCGCCTTGGGCAGCGTGGTGCGGATCGCCTCGTGGCGCAGCAGCGAGTTGCACATGTTGCGCAGCATCGCCTGGCGGTGCTCGCTGGTGCGGTTGAGCTTGCGCAGCCCGTGGCGGTGTCTCATGGTGCGGTTCCTTTCGTTATCGAGCGCCGGGCCGTGTCAGGTACCCGGCGGTGCACCGGCCGCGTCGCTGCCGCGCGGCCTGCGGCGCGCGAGCGCCGCGTTCAGCGCTTGTCGAGGTTCTGCGGCGGCCAGTTCTCCAGCCGCGCGCCCAGCGTCAGCCCGCGCGAGGCCAGCACTTCCTTGATCTCGTTCAGGCTCTTGCGCCCGAGGTTCGGCGTCTTCAGCAGCTCGGTCTCGGTGCGCTGGATCAGGTCGCCGATGTAGTAGATGTTCTCGGCCTTCAGGCAGTTGGCCGAACGCACGGTGAGTTCGAGCTCGTCCACGGTGCGCAGCAGGATCGGGTCGAACACCGGCGACGGCGCCGACGCCGGCATGCCCGGCGACGGCCAGTCGGACTCCAGCTGCGCGAACACTGCGAGCTGCTCGCACAGCACGCGCGCCGACGAGCGGATCGCCTCCTCGGGGGTGATCGCGCCGTTGGTCTGGATCTCCATCACCAGCTTGTCCAGGTCGGTGCGCTGCTCGACGCGCGCGTTCTCGACCGAGTAGCTTACCCGGCTGACCGGCGAGAACGACGCGTCGAGCACGATCCGGCCGATCGTCTTGCTGGGCTCGTCGCCGTAGCGGCGCAGGTTGCCGGGCACGTAGCCGCGGCCCTTCTCGACCTTGATCTGCATGTCGAGCTTGCCGCCCTGGGCGAGCGTGGCGATCACGTGCTCGGGATTGATGATCTCGACGTCGTGCGGGATCTGGATGTCGCCGGCGGTGACCGGGCCCTCGCCCTCCTTGCGCAGCACCAGCGTGACCTCGTCGCGGTTGTGCAGCCGGAAGACCACGCCCTTCAGGTTCAGCATGATGTGCACCACGTCCTCGCGCACGCCGTCGATCGTCGAGTACTCGTGCAGCACGCCGGCGATCGTCACCTCGGTCGGTGCGTGGCCGACCATCGACGACAGCAGCACGCGCCGCAGCGCGTTGCCCAGCGTGTGGCCGTAGCCGCGCTCGAAGGGCTCGAGCGTGACGCGCGCGCGGTGGCCGCCGAGCGGCTCGACCTGAATGGCTTTGTTGGGCTTCAGCAGAATGGTTTGCATGGGTTACGGTTTCCTCTCAATCCCCTCGGCTGGGTACGCCGGC
>CAZKCJ010000159.1:0-7007 GCA_964550885.1 uncultured Rubrivivax sp.
GGGGGAGCCGTGCATATGGGCCGTCAGGTCCAAAGCGGCCTGCGGCCGCTTTGGAGCGCAAGCCGACAGCGAACGAAGGCGTTCCATCTTCAGGACGCCGCTGGCTGGCCGGCGGCGCTGCGCTGCAGGATGTTCGAGAACTCCTCGATGAAGGTCTCGAGCTGGATCGCGATCCGGTCGATGTCGCGCGCGAGCCGGTTGTAGGCGACCACCGCCGGGATCGCCGCGAACAGGCCGATCGCGGTGGCGACCAGCGCCTCGGCGATGCCCGGCGCCACCGTCGCCAGCGTCACCTGCTGCAGGTTCGACAGGCCGACGAACGCGTGCATGATCCCCCACACCGTGCCGAACAGCCCGACGTAGGGGCTGACCGAGCCCACCGACGCGAGGAAGCTCAGGTTGCTCTCGATCACGTCGAGCTCGCGCTGCAGGCTCGCGCGCATCGCGCGGCGCGCGCCGTCGAGCTGCGCGGCCGCGTCCAGGTGCCGCTCGCGCAGCTTCAGGAACTCGCGCATGCCCGCGGCGAAGATCCGGTCCAGCGGCGCCGGCACCGGTTTCGCATTGCAGGCTTGCAGCAGCTCGTTCAGGCTGCGGCCCGACCAGAACTCGCGCTCGAAGCTGTCGTTGCCCGCGCGCACGCGCTGCAGCCCGAACAGCTTGCCGAAGATCACCGCCCAGCTCGCCAGCGAGGTCAGCAGCAGCCCGGCCATCACCACCTGCACCACCAGGCTCGCGTGCAGCACCAGGCTGAAGATCGACAGGTCCTGGTTCATCGCAGGCGTTCCAGCAGGTTCTCGGGCAGGCGGCAGGGCTGCAGCGGGGCGCCCGGCGCGCCGCCGCGCACGCAGGCGACCTGGACTTCGGCCTCGGCCAGCAGGTCGTCGCCGCGCCACGCCTGCTGGCCGACGCGCAGCGACGCGCGCCCGGCCGCCAGCAGCCGCGCGCTCACCAGCAGCAGGTCGTCCAGCCGCGCCGCGCGCACGAAGTGCAGCGTCGCGCGGCTGACCACGAAGTGCCGGCCGTCGGCGTCGAGCAGCTGCTGCTGGGCGACGCCCAGTTCGCGCAGCCACTCGGTGCGTGCGCGCTCGAAGAACTTCAGGTAGTTCGCGTAGTACACGACGCCGCCGGCGTCGGTGTCCTCCCAGTACACGCGCAGCGCGAGGCTGAAGGCGGCCGGGCCGGCAGCAGTGCCGAGGGACTCGATCGGGAAGGGCGCAGGCATCGGCGCCGACGATTATGCGCGAGCGCTGGTGCAGCCTTGGTCGCTGCACCGGGTGCGGCGCACATGCGGGCGAGGTCTCGGGGGCGGCCGCGCGCCGGGCGTCGTAACCGTCGGTCAGCGCACGCGGGCGAGGCCGCGCATCGCACTGCAGGTCAGCTGGGCCTGGGCCGCGTCCGGCCGATCGGGGCAAGCACCGCGGCGCTCGCGCCTGCCGCGCGCATGAAGCTGCCGGCGGCGCGCGCTGCGTCAGCGGTTCAGGGCGTCAGGCTGCGGTACACCGGGCCCCAGACCGGGTGCCCGGCCTCCGAGCGGCTGAGCGCGAAGCTCGCGTCGGCGGCGCGTGCCTGGCGGAACTGCTCGCGGCAGTCGGCGACGCGCTCGCTGGTGCAGGTGATGAAGGCGAGCAGCTTGTGCGCGGTGGCCTGGTCGCGCGGGCTGTTCAGCCCGAGCTGCAGCGACTGGCGCAGCGCCGCCTCGGCCTGCGCGTAGCGGGCGTCGTCGTAGGCGCGCACGCCGTCGACCAGCGCGCGCTCGGCCGGCTGCTCCATCAAGTCGGCCAGCCCGACGGCCGGTGGCGGCGGCGGTGGCGCCGCGCAGCCGGCGAACAACGCGGCAGCCAGCGCTGCTGGCAGCAGCCGCAGCCAGGGGTAGCGGGGCGAGGGCGACGACGATGGGTTCATGAGCCGAAGCGATGCCTGATCACGACCGGACGGTCCGGGTCGACCTGCACGCGCTGCACGTGCGGCGGGAAGTCTTCGTTGCGGATGGTGACGGTGTGCGCTCCCGCCGGCAGCTCCAGCCGCGTCAGCGGCGGCACGACGCCGACTGCGGCGCCGTCGACCTCGACCGCACCCCAGGGGCTGACCGCAAACTGCAGCACGCCGAGTGCGGGCGCCGCCGGCGGCAGCGGCGGCGGCGCTGCCGCCACCGGCTTCTTGCCGCGGCGCTGCGCGGCAACCGGGCGCTTCGCCGGCTCCGGTGCCGCGGCGGCGGTGCTCGTCGGCGAGCCCGCGTCGGCGGCGACTGCTGCGCCGGCGGCCGCACCCGCGCCGACGAGGTCGGCGAAGTCGGCCGCGGCCGCGGCGATCGCGGCTTCGGCCGCGTCGCTGGCGGACACCACCGGGTCGGCGGTCGGCAACGCCGCGGGCGCGAGCGGCGGCGGCGCGACGGCGCTGCTCGTCGGCTCGGCGCGCGCCGGCTCGCCGTCGTCGGCGCCGGTCGCGAACCACGCGCTGGCGGCGACCACGATCAGGCCCAGCGCGATCACCGCGCCGCGCCGCGCACGCCGCGCGGGCACGGCGCTCGTGCCGGCTGCCTCGAGCTTGGTTGCGGCAGGCGGCGCCGTACAGGCGCCGGCATCCGGCGGCGTCGCGGCGGCTGCATCGCCCGTCGCTGTCGGCGTGATCACTGCCGCACCCGCATCGGCCGCCGCTGTGCCGGCTGCGGCTGCCGCGTTCGCGCTCGCCGGTGCAGGCGGCATCGTCGCTGCGGCCGCGGCTGCGGCCGCCGACGCAGGCGCCGCCGGCGTCGCTGCCGCCGTCGTCGCTGTCGCCGTCGTCGCTGTCGCCGTCGTCGCGGCTGCCGGCGTCGCTGCCGCCGCCGACGCCCGCCGCGCTGCGGCGGCAGCAGCCGCTGCGGCTGCGACTGCGGCGTCGGTCGCCGGCGCGGCCGAGCCTTGCTGCAGCGCGCTGCCGTCCGCCGCCTCGCCGGCCGCATCGCCAGTCGGCGGGGTGCTTGCCGGCGCGCTGTCGGGCGCCGCGCTCGCGCTCTCCCGCGCCGCGGTCGCGACCAGCCAGCCGCGCAGCGCGTGCGACATCGCGGCGGCGTCGGGGTAGCGGTCGGCGGGGTCGCGCGCGATCGCGCGCTGCGCGATCGCCGCCAGCGCCGGCGGAACCTGCGGGCAGCGCTGATCCGCCGGCAGCACGCTGCCGCTGGCCACGGCCTGGGTGATCTCGGCCAGCGTCGCGCCGTCGAACGCGTGCGCGCCGGTCAGCAGCTCGTACAGCACCGTGCCCAGCGCGTACAGGTCGGTGCGCGCGTCGATCTCGCCGCCGGCCAGCTGTTCGGGCGCAAGGTGGTGCGGCGAGCCGGCAACCAGCTGGTCGAAGGCCGGCGCGGTGCGGCGGTGGGTGACGCGGGCGATGCCGAAGTCCAGCACCTTGGGCCGGTCGTGGCGCACCAGGAAGATGTTGGCCGGCTTGATGTCGCAGTGCACGACGCCGCGCGCGTGCGCGTAGGCCAGCGCGTCGGCCACCCGCCGCACCAGCAGCGCTGCCTCGGCCGGCGACGGCCGCCAGCCGTCGTGCAGCGCCTGGCGCAGGTCGCGCCCGCGCAGCCGCTCCATCGCGATGTACACGCCCTGCGCCGACATGCCGGCGTCGAACACGGTGACGATGTGCGGGTGGCTCAGCCCGGCGGCGGCGCGGGCCTCGTCCAGCAGCAGTGGGTCGAGCGCGGCGCGGGTCGCGTCGTCGGCGCCCACGTGCAGTGTCTTGACCGCGACCATCCGCGACAGCAGCGGGTCCCAGGCCTCGTGCACCGCGCCGAAGCCGCCCTTGCCGAGCGCGCGCTTGAGCGCGTAGCGGCCGATCGTCAGCGGGCTCTGCGGCGCCGGGGCATCCGCGGGCTCGGCGGCCGCAGCGTCCGGGGGCGGCGGCGTCGCACCGGCGTCGAGCAGCGCGCGCGGGTCGCAGACCACGGTTGCGGCGAACGCGTCGTCGTCGCCACGACGCTGCAGGAGGCTGAAGTCCACGGCGGCCGAGCTTAGGCGCTGCGGCGCCGGCGCTGGGCTGCATTTCCGTGCCTTCTGCCCGCGACCTAACGGCTTGTCACCAAAACGCAGGTGGCGGCGCCGCGCCGGCGCCGGGCCGCCGCGGGCGGCGTCGACGTCAACCAGGGCGGGTCGTGCGCGGCCCGACCCTGCGGGCGCTCAGCTGCCGGCCCGGGCCGCGCGCGCCGCGGCGACTTCGGCCGGGCGCAGCGCCGCGGCGACCTTGTCGAGCACGCCGTTGACGAAGCGGTGGCCGTCGGTGCCGCCGAAACTCTTGGCCAGCTCCACGCCTTCGTTGAGCGCGACCCGGTACGGGATCTCGATGCAGTGCTGCAGCTCGTAGCTGCCGATCCACAGCACCGCGTGCTCGACCGGCGACAGCTGCGCGATCGGCCGGTCCAGGTACGGCAGCAGCAGCGCGTCGAGCTCGGCCGCCGCGCCGATGCAGCCGTACAGCAGCGCGCGCAGATGCTCGTGGTCCAGCCGTGCGAAGTCCTCGGCCTCCTGCAGCTGCGCCTCGATCAGCGCCGGTTCGGTTGCTGCCAGCAGCCACAGGTACAGCCCCTGCAGCGCGGCTTCGCGCGCGCGCCGGCGCGCGCGGTGCGAGCCGGTGCGCTTGCGCTGCGGTGCGGGCGTGCCGCCGCCGTCGGTCACTGCGCTGCCCTTCGCGCGGCGCGCGCCGGGCCGCGCGCGCGGCCGCCGCCGGTCGCGTTCACAGCTCGTCCAGCAGCTGCGCCATCTCGATCGCCACCCGCGCCGCGTCGCGGCCCTTGTCGGTGGCGCGGGCCCAGGCCTGCGCCTCGTTCTCGACGGTGAGGATCGCGTTGGCCACCGGCAGGTCGTGGTCCAGCGCGACCCGGCTGACGCCGGCGCCGCTCTCGTTGGCCACCAGCTCGAAGTGGTAGGTCTCGCCGCGCACGATGCAGCCCAGCGCGATCAGCGCGTCGAAGCTGTCGCTGCCGGCCAGCGCCTGCAGCGCCAGCGGGATCTCGAGCGCGCCCGGCACCTGCACCAGCCGGATGTCCGCCGGGGCGACGCCGAGCACGGCCAGCTCGTCGCGGCAGGCGCGCGCCAGCTCGGCGGTGACGGCCTCGTTGAAGCGCGCCTGCACGATGCCGATGCGCCGCCCTTCGCCGCGAAGGCGCGGGCCCTGGCCCTGATCGGCGCCGCGCATGCTCGACCCCGACCCGCCGCTAGTCGCCCGCACCGACAAAGCCGGTGACCTCGAGGCCGTAGCCGGTCATGCTCGGCATGCGCCGCGGGCTGCCCAGCAGCTTCATCCGCGCGACCCCCAGCTCGCGCAGGATCTGCGCGCCGATGCCGTAGGTGCGCAGGTCGAGCATCGCCGCCGGCGCCGCCGCCGGCACGTCGGGCGCGCCCAGCAGCCGCGCCTCGAACGCGACCCGGTCCTGGTGAGTGCAGTTCAGCAGCACCGCGACCCCGCAGCAGGCGCCCTGCAGCGTGGCCAGCGCGCGCGGCAGCGGCCAGCTGTGGCCGCTGTCGGCGGCATCGAGCAGGTCCAGCGCGGTGAAGGGTTCGTGCACCCGCACCAGCACCTCGTCGGCCGGGCCCCAGTCGCCGTGCGCGAGCGCCAGGTGCACGCCGCCGGCGCGGTCGTTGAACACGTGGCAGTCGAACGGCCCCTGCGCGGTCTGCAGCCGGCGCCGGCCGCGGTGCTGGATCAACGTCTCGTGGCGGCTGCGGTGGCCGATCAGGTCGGCGATCGTGCCGATCTTCAGCCCGTGCTCGCGCGCGAACACCTGCAGGTCCGGCAGCCGCGCCATCGTGCCGTCGTCCTTCATGATCTCGCAGATCACCGCCGCCGGCTCGAGCCCGGCCATGCGCGCCAGGTCGCAGCCGGCTTCGGTGTGCCCGGCACGCATCAGCACGCCGCCGTCCTGCGCCTGCAGCGGGAAGACGTGGCCGGGCTGCACCAGGTCGCTGGCCTTCGCGTCGCGGGCCACCGCTACCTGCACGGTGCGCGCGCGGTCGGCGGCCGAGATGCCGGTGGTCACGCCGGTGGCGGCCTCGATCGACACCGTGAACGCGGTGCCGTGCTGCGCGCCGTTGTGCCGCGTCATCGGCGGCAGGTTCAGCCGCTCGCAGCGCTCGCGGGTCAGCGTCAGGCAGATCAGCCCGCGCGCGTGGCGCGCCATGAAGTTGATCGCCGCCGGCGTCACGTGCTCGGCGGCGAGGATCAGGTCACCCTCGTTCTCGCGATCCTCCTCGTCGACGAGGATCACCATGCGGCCGGCGGCAAGCTCGGCGACCAGCTCGGGAACGGGTGCGATCGACATCGGCGGATTGTAGGCGGCGCCCCCTTGCCGCCCTGGCCGCCGGCGCGAGTCGGCCGGCAGCGCACGCGGCCCGCTGCGCCCGCTTCCCGGCGCCGGGCGCAGCGGGCTTCAGCCGGGTGCCGGCGCGCTGCCCAGCATGCGCTCGACGTAGCGCGCGATCAGGTCGACCTCCAGGTTGACCCGCCGCCCCGGCGCCAGGCCGCCGAGCGTGGTCTGCTGCAGCGTGTGCGGGATCAGGTTGATGTGGAAGCGGCAGCCGTCAGCGGCGTCGACGACGCGGTTGACCGTCAGGCTCACGCCGTTGACGGTGATCGAGCCCTTGTACGCGAGGAAGCGCGCGAGCTCGGGCGGCGCCTGCACCACCAGCTCGTGGTGGCCGCCCAGGTCGTCGAAGCGGCTGACGCTGCCGATGCCGTCGACGTGGCCGCTGACCAGGTGGCCGCCGAGGCGGTCGTTGGCGCGCAGCGCCTTCTCCAGGTTGACCGCGCCGGGCGCGTCGAGGCCGGCGGTCTTGGCCAGGCTCTCGGCCGAGATGTCGAGCTCGAAGCGCGCGGCCGCCGCGTCGAGCGCGGTGACCGTCATGCACGCGCCGTTCAGCGCGATGCTGTCGCCGCCCTGCACGTCGTCGAGGTAGCCGGCGGGCGCCTGCACTACCAGGTGCAGGCCGCCCGGCGCCGGCCGGGCTGCGGTGATCCGGCCGATGCCGGTGATGATGCCG
>CAZKCJ010000160.1:0-2436 GCA_964550885.1 uncultured Rubrivivax sp.
GCAACGCCAGCACCGGCAGCACCAGTAGCACCGGCAGCAACCACAGCAGCCCGAGGCCCGACGCCAAAGCCGGCGCCGTCGCCCCCAGCAGCGCCCGCGCCCATCGCCGCAGGGGACGAGCCGCCACCCTGGGTCGATGCGCCGCCCTTCCCCGACGAGGCAAGCAGCCCTGCGCCGCCGGCGCGCGCGGCGCTGCGCACCACCGCCGCGCCGGCGCTGGCGGTGCCGGCTCCGGCGCCGGAGCCCGAGTTCGTGCCCACCGAGCTCGGGGGACGCTGGCAGGCGCTGGTCGGCCGGCTGATCGCCGGCGGCGCGATCGCCGCACTGGTGCGTGAGCTGGCGCTGCAGGCCGGGCTCGACGCGATCGACGACGCCGCGCAGCCGCCGTGCTGGCAGCTGCGGGTCGAGCGCGAGTCGCTGCGCACCGATGCGCTGCGCGACAAGCTCGCCAGCGCGCTGCAGCGCGAGCTCGGCCAGCCGGTGCAGTTGCAGTTGCTGGCCGGCGCGCCCGCCGACTCGCCGGCGCGCCGCGACGCGGCCGAGCGCGCGCGGCGTCAGCGCCAGGCCGAGCGGGCGATCCAGGACGACCCGCTGGTGCAGCAGCTGATGGCGCAGTTCAAGACTGCGCGCATCGTTCCCGGTTCGATCAAACCGCTGTAGCGAAGGAACACGACGATGATGAAGAACCAGCTCGCCGGGCTGATGAAGCAGGCGCAGGCGATGCAGGACAACCTGAAGCGCGCGCAGGAGGAGCTTGCAAACCTGGAGGTCGAGGGCCAGTCGGGCGCCGGCCTGGTGAAGATCGTGATGACCTGCAAGCACGACGTGCGACGGGTGGCGATCGACCCCAGCCTGCTGGGCGAGGACAAGGACATGCTCGAGGACCTGGTCGCCGCGGCCTTCAACGACGGCGTGCGCCGCGCCGAGGCGCTCAGCCAGGAAAAGCTCGGCAAGCTCACCGCCGGGCTGCCGCTGCCCCCGGGCATGAAGCTGCCGTTCTAGCCGGGTGCGCCGCGCCATGCAACACGCGCCGCCGCGTGCGAGCCGCCGCGGCGGCAGCGCGGTCGCCGGCAACGGCTGGCGCGATCGCCACGCGTCGCCCTGCCCCGGCGCGACCGGTCCGACGCTCTTCCGCCCGGTTGTCAGGCGAGCGTCGTCGCGCTAGCGCGACGACGACTGCAGGCCATGCAAGGCGAGCCCACGCTGGCAGCGCTGATCGACGCGCTGCGCCGCCTGCCCGGCGTCGGCAGCCGGTCGGCGCAGCGTATCGCCTACCACCTGCTGCAGCACGACCGCGCCGGCGCCGAGCGGCTCGCCGCTGCATTGAAGCAGGCGACCGCGCGGCTGCACCACTGTGCGCGCTGCCACACGCTGACCGAGCACGAGCTGTGCGCGATCTGCCGCGATCCGCAGCGTGACGCGCGCCTGCTGTGCGTGGTCGAGACGCCGGCCGATCTGGCCGCGCTCGAACGCAGCAACAGCTACCGCGGCCTGTACTTCGTGCTGATGGGGCGGCTCAGCCCGCTCGACGACATCGGCATCGACGACATCGGCGTGCGGCCGCTGCTCGAGCGCGCCAGTGACGGCACGGTCGCCGAGGTAATCATCGCCACCGGCTTCAGCGCCGAAGGCGAGGCCACCGCCCACGTGCTGGGCCAGGCGCTGCGCGCGCGCGGCCTGAAGGTCACCCGGCTGGCGCGCGGCGTGCCGGCGGGCAGCGACCTGGAGTACGTGGACCTGGGCACGATCGCGCACGCGCTGGTCGATCGGCGCTGAAGCCGGGCGACCCGGCAGCGACCGAAGCGGGTCGGCGCGCAACGCATGCCGCTCTACGCAAGCCGACCCGTCACGCGCGCGGCGTTCATGCTCCGGCTGAGGACCTCAGTTCCTTCGCCACACGCCGCTCGGGATCACGCCTGGCGCGAGCGATGCGCGCGGTGGCTGCGTCGACCCCGGCGACGCGCGATCCTGCCGGGTGCGCCAGGTCCACGCCGATCACGCCGCCGCCCGGGCAGCACAGTCAACGGGATCTCTCGGCGGCGCGCAGCCGCTCGAGTTCGAGATCGAGCTGGCGCTTCGCTTGCCGCAGACACTCCGCCCGCACCGAGGCGATCGTCAACGCATCACACTTGCGCACCGTCTCATCATAGGCAGCCCGGGCCTCGGCGACCGTCGCCGGGCGGTTGTCATCGGCCGCCCGACCGGTGCCGGTGGCTACACCCAGTGCGGCGCCGGGCATCAGCAACGCGAGCAGCGGCACGACGCGCAGCGGCCGCTGCCGCCACGCGTGCGCGAGCGCCCGCTGCCGGTCAACCGCAATCGCAAGCTCCTGCCGTCGCACCGGCCTCAGGATGATCGGCGGCGCTGCCGCGTGCCGATCGCTCCCACCACCGCCAGGCCGGCCAGCAGCATCGCGTAGGTCGCGGGTTCGGGCAC
>CAZKCJ010000160.1:2446-6990 GCA_964550885.1 uncultured Rubrivivax sp.
CTCGACAAACCCGAGATCCGCAGCGACGTGTTCGGTGAATCGACCGCCTTCGCGTCGATCCAGCGCTTCGACAGCGACTGCCCGTCGTCCGACATGCCGACCAGCACCCGGAAAGTCTGACCCGGCCCCAGGTTCGCGGCGTTCCACTGCAACCCTGCCGTTGCGTCGCACCCGGCGGCGCCCATGCAGCCTGCGTCGATCGCGGCCACGCCCTCGCTGAGATTGTTGTTCACCAGGAAGCGCCCGACGATGGTTGTGTTCGGATTGAAGGAAAACTCGCGCACCTCGCGCATCACCGGTTCTCCTGCAGCATCCGGACCCCAGCTCTCGCTGATCGTGTCCAGGAATGGATTCGGCCCGCCATCCGGGTTGGCGAAGACCATGAAGCGCAGGTCGTGGAAGCTCTGGGTCGTGCTGCTGTTGTGCACCCGGTAGTCGAAGGTCAGCAGCGAACTGCCCCAGCCCGCATCGCTGGACGTGTAGCTCAGCAGCGGGTTCAGGACGACGACGCTTTCAGGGATGTTCGCGCCGCCCAGGCCCTGGACGTACAGGAACGGCTGCACCTCGAACAAGTTGCCGCCGTTGCCGTAGTCGGCCACGCCACCGCCGGCCGGCGGCGTGAGCGCCGCCTGCACGCCGCTGGCAGCGACCAGCGCGCAAGCCGCGAGCAACGGCCGCAGACGCAACCCCGGAATCCCAAGCTGAAGGCTCATGGCTCGTCTCTCCTGTGCGGTGCTAGTTTGGATTGGAACCAGCCGGCGTGCAGCCGATCAGCGCAGCCGCCCGCCGGCCACCAGATCGTATTCACGCACCAGCCCCGGCGGCGCGAAGTTCTTCTCCGACGAGTCGAACCTGTCCCGGCCGCGTTCGGAAATCACCACCTGAACCGCGGGCAGCAACAGGCCGCAGACCGGGCATTTCGGCGGATCCGGGTCTTCGGGGTTCGGATAGCCCTTGCGCAGCACGACCAGGATGGACAGCGAGCCGATCGCGCCGTGCATCCCCTCGGCCCACAGGTCATCGGTGATCTCGTCGGCCAATTGGGCCGTCGTTTTCGACAGCTTCGGGGCTACGTCCGCGAACTGCGCGCTGGACCAGCCGTCGACCGCAGCGTAGGTCCAGCCCTTGTCGTCCATCGCGACCACCGCTCCGCCGGGCGCCAGCACGTGCTCGAGCTTCTGCCCGTTCGGTCCGGTCAGCAGCCCTCCGGGGACGCGAAACGCGCGTGGAATCGACACGACCTTCTGGATCCCGGTCTTCGTGGACGTGCCACGTTCGTCGACGGATCCGACGGCAAGCGTGCGCACGGGCAGCTTCGCGCCCGACGGCAGCTTGGGAACTTCCGACATCGGCACGCCAACCAGTTCCAGGAACCTCAGCGCCTGTTCATACGCCTTCACGTCGGACAGTTGCACCGCCGGCAAGCTGGTCGAGCCCCCCGGACTGAACGCAGCGCGACGCACGAACTCGATGTCGCCGATGCCGATGTTGCGGCTGTACGAGAACTGGGTGTAGGCGCCGGTCGGCGAATCACGCTCGCCGAACTCCATCACGCATGGCCCCGTCGCCGCTTCGCGCATCGGCGTCTGCGTCACCTGGCAGTCGGCAGCCGACCGCGGCGTGTTGCGGCCGAACAGCGGCGGCACGATCCGCTGCAGGTCGAAGTTGCGCGCGATGTCGCCGTCCGCCTTCACGCCCTTGAGTTTCTCGACCAGCGCTCGACTGCCGTCGCCCATCAGTTCAGTGAGTTCTTGCGCAATGGCCGCGCGCAGCCGCGCCTTGCCCGGGTCAGTCTGCGCTGCGGTCAGCACCGGCAGCAACGCGGCTGCGACGATTGCCGCCTTGGCCAACGAGGTCGTCCACATATGCCCCTCCTTCGTGCTGCCGCCAGCCGGCGGCGTCAGCCTGTCGTGCCGCATGCCCACGAGGCTGCCGCACGCGTGCTCACTCAAGGATTGAACGCGTTCTCGCCCGACGGATCGCAGCCGAGATAGCCCATCCAGGCGTACCAGCTGCGGCTCGTGGGCGAGCCGAAGACGCCGCTGTTGTTGTAGCGCTCGTTGTGCAATCGGTTCAGCGCGCTAGCACCGCTGGGTCCGATCGTCATCGCGGTCGGGCACTGGTCCTGGCAGGTGCCGAACCAGCCGAACGGATCCCAGGCCGCACAGTCGAACCGGTTCGACTTGTAGTGGCTCACGACCCAGGCGTTCGCCACCGACATCGCGTGGCCGCGCGTGGCGGTGTTCGCATAGTCGCCGTTGAACGAATTCGAGATCCACATCAGCCCGTGGAAACCGGTCATCACGTGCAGGCCCTTGGTCGTACCCGCCTCCCGCATCGCCACGGTCATGTTGCCGAAGTAGCTGTCGTTCAGGCTCAGGCACGAGGATGCGTGCAGGAACTTCAGGCTCGAATCGCCTACGAACACGTTGCCGCCTCCTCCGCCCATCACCGAGCTGCAGGTACCGAGCGCGGCGTTGCGCATCAGCGCGCCCCAGGCGTTCCCGGCGTTGAAACCGTGCGCGGCAACGATCGCCGCATCCGGCCAATCGACGTAAGCCCAGTCCAGGCAGCCGGCATTGACCGACGGGTCGCAGAAGCGCGCAACCGTCGTATTGCCGTCAACGAACTTGCCGGTGCGGGCGTGGCCGAACAGCCCCATGCGGTCGTACCACGCCTGCGCCATGCCCGGCCAGGACGGGCGATCGGCACCGAAGTCCCCGGCGGCGCAGTTGCCTGCACTCCAGTTCCCGATCGCGTACATGTCGACCCGCAGCGCCAGCGCAGAGGTCGCCGCCGCGAGTGCGGCGCCCGCGACCAGGCACTTCAGCAACAGCCCGACGCGCTTCTTGGTTGCTTCCATCGCCCCTCCTCCTCGGCCCATCGGCCGCTGACACCGCCGGCAGTGGAAGAACCACGTCGAGGGCGCCTGCAGAACACCTTGGCTTCCTCTCGGGTAACGATTTCATAGTAGGCGCGCGTTCAGCGGCGTGTCAACGGCCACCCGGGCCGCTGACGGCTTCAACTTAGGGGGGTCTGGCTCGGGACTTACCCGAGCATGCAACGGCACGACGGCTCGGCCGGCGCCCCGGCGGACACCTCGCCGCCGCCGACCCGGTACTGCCGCTGCGCGGTCGCGCCTGGATGACCGCGCTGCGACCTGCAGGGCGGCAGCCGGCACCGTCGCGCCCGACGCCGCCGGATTCGGTGATCCCCAGCCGGGACCACCGCGGTGCCGCGGCCGCGGCACCGCAGCCGGTCAGTCGACGGTCGCCCGCTGCGCCCGCGTGACCTCCGCGGGCTGCGGCATCTTGCCGCGCTCCATGCGCGTCGGCGCGGCGAAGCGGCCGGAGCCGCGCTGCGGCAGCTTGCGCAGGTCGAAGCCCTGCATGTACGCGGCGCGCACGATCACCGTGAACTTCCAGCCTGCGCCGCCAGCGATCGCCGCCAGCCCGGCCAGCGCGAGCAGCGGCGTCGCATAGGCCGGCGCGAGCCACGCGAGGATCGCGAGCACCAGCGGCGCCGCGTGACCCAGCCCGTGCAGCCTCGGCGTGAGGCCCTGCAGCACCCGGCGCGACAACGGCGGGATGCCGTTGGCACGTGCGCTGCCGAGGTAGCTGCGCCACAGGCCGGCGTTGAGCAGCGCGAAGACGACGAAGCCGAGTGCGAGGAAGTCCGGCAGGTGCGGCAGCCGCAGCGACGCATCGAGCACGCTGGTGAACAGGGCCAGCGCGCCGGTGCCTTCAAGCAGCGCGGTCGCGATCAGCATCCACGGCATCAGCGCCACCCGCCAGGCCGGGATGCCGCGCGCGCGGTGAAGAATCTTGGCCTGACAGACCAGGAACACCGCAGCCGCGATCGACGCCAGCGCGAACGGCGCCGCGCCGGGTGCGAGCAACCCCCACAGCACCGACGGGAAGAACACGATCGCCGCGTACAGCTCGCGCGTCATCCACGAGGTCTGCCAGCGCGTGGCCGCGCGCCAGAAGCGCAGGTGCCGGCCGATCTTCAGGAAGACGAAGAACAGGCCCAGCGCCATCGTGGTCGCCGCGGTGAAGTACAACGCCCGCCCCGCCCCGGTGGACAGGTCGCCCAGCCACATCGCCAGCCCGCCGAGGACCGCCAGGCCGGTGCCAATGCCGCCGAAGATCCAGTTCATCGCCGCGCGCCAGTCCCAGAACTTCTGCAGCGGGCCGACCAGCGGGTTGGCCGGGTCGGCGCGACGCTCGTCGTCGAGGTCCTCGCTGGACGCGTCGCGCCCCGGCACCGCCGGGGTCGAGTACAGGTACTTGATCTGCGGATCGGTGCCGACGTCAGCGTTGAGCTGCAGGTAGTCGTTGTCGCGGATCAAGCGCGACACGTTGCTGTCGGGGTTGTTGAAGTCGCCGAACTGGATCGCCTGCGAGATGCACGAGGCCGAGCAGGCCGGCGTCGCCAGCGGATCGACGCCGGGCACCAGCCCCTGCGCCAGCCCGTCGTCGAGCCGCTCGACGCAGAAGGTGCACTTCTGCGCCACGCCGACGCGCTCGGGGTGCTCGGTCGCG
>CAZKCJ010000161.1:0-6983 GCA_964550885.1 uncultured Rubrivivax sp.
CGAAACCGCGTACAGCACCACGTCGGAGATGCCCGCACCGGTATCCAGCAGCACCCGGTCGTAGCGCGGCGCGACCGCGGTAACCACCTGCTGCAGCTGGGTGCGCACCTCGGGCGTCATGCGCGAGTACTCGACCATGCCCGAGCCGGCGAGCAGCACCGCGAAGCCGCCCGGCGCCGGCAGGATCGCGTCGTCGAGCGTGCTGCGGCCGGTGAACACCTCGTGCAGCGTGATCTTCGCCGCCAGATTCAGCAGCACGTCGAGGTTGGCAAGCCCCAGGTCGGCATCGAGCACCAGCACCCGCTCGCCCTGGCGCGCGAGCGCGGCCGCCAGGTTGGCGGCGACGAAGGTCTTGCCGACGCCGCCCTTGCCGCTGGTGACCGCGGTGATCCGCGCGCGCGGTGCGCCGCGGCGGGGCCGGGGGGTGCGGGGAGCGGCCGCGGCCGCGCGCAGCGCTGCTGTCATGCGAGGTCCTGTTGCAGATCCGGGTACGGCGAGATGCCGAAGAGCGCCGCCTTCTCCTCGGCGCTGACCACCGACGCTGCCGCCGGCTCCAGGCACACACGGTTGCGGCCCTGCGCCTTTGCGCGGTAGAGCTGCGCGTCGGCGCGCTCCATCCACAGCGCCGGCGACGAGCGCACCCACTGCGGCGCGAAGGCGCCGCCGATGCTGACCGTGACCTGCAGCGGCGGCTGCTGCGGGCCGATCGCCACCGGCGTCGCCTCGACCCGGCGGCGCACGCGCTCGGCCACCGCCTCGCCGAAGGCCGGCGCGCAGTTGGGCATCACGATCGCGAACTCCTCGCCGCCGACGCGTGCGACCAGGTCCATCGGGCGCACGCTGTCGCGCAGCGCGTCGGCCATCGCCTTCAGCACCAGATCACCGCTGGCGTGGCCGTGGGTGTCGTTGACCCGCTTGAAGTGATCGATGTCCAGCGCCAGCAGCAGCGCCGGCTCGCCGGCGCGGGCGACGCGGTCGATCTCGCGCGCCAGCGCCAGCTCGAAGCTGCGGCGGTTGGCCAGCCCGGTCAGCGCGTCGCGGCTGGACAGGTCGACCAGCGCGTCGATCAGCGCCTGCAGCCGCTGCGGGTCGTCGGCCGCAGCCGCCGGCAGCGTCACGCCCGCCTGTTCGAGCAGCTGCAGCGCCTGCTCCAGGCGCAGCACCGGGGCTTCAGCGCGCGGCCGGGTTGCAGCGCGGGCCACGGGACGGTTCCGGCTGCGGTCGGCAGGCGTGCGCGCAGCGGCCGGCGCGCGCGGCAACGGCTGCAGGGGCATGGGCGGCAACACGCATGGGCGCAGCCAGTCTAGCAGCGGCCGCTGCGCGGCGAACGAGGCAACAGCGCCGCTGCCGCCGGGCAGTTCGCACGCCAGCCCGCGCGTCGCGCCGCAGGCGCGCGCAGCGCTGCCCGCGGGGGCTGCGGCGCGAGCCGCGCTGCACGGGCGGTGCGGCGCGTCGCGCTGCCGGCGTCGCGCCGCAGGCGTAGCGCTGCCCGCACCGCAGCATGCAGGCTGAAACCGTCGATGTCGGCGCACAAGGGCTGGCGTGCCGTGGCCTCGCGCGGCATTGCGCCTCGCAAGGTCAGAACCTTCTGCCCGGCCCGGTGGCCGAAGGCGATGCGGTAGGTGATGGCCGCGGCCTGCAGCGGCCGCAGCGTGCGCGCCTCAGATGGCGAAGTCTTGCCCCGCCTCGCGCGCCCGCCCCCGGGGCGGCGGCTGTGGATCCAGCCCCAGGTGGGTGAGGATCTTATCGATCACCGGCGGCTCCAGGATGGCCGCGATGATCTTGAGCTCGCCGGCGCCGCAGTTCGGGCAGTGCTGCATGTCGATGTCGAACACGCGCTTGAGCAGCCGTGCCCAGCTGATTCGGTGCGGCCGCGCCTGGACAGTCTCGACTTCGCACTCGGCGGCGGCTGCCGACTCGGTTGCCGCCTGTGCTTGCGCGGATGGCCCCTGTGGCACCACCGTCGATCCCTGACAACACGGCAGCGTCGCCGATGCGTTCACCCACGGCGGCGTCATCCGGAAGTCGCGGCCCCGGCCAAGCCGAACACGCGCTGCGTTGTCGTCGGCGCAAGCCGGGCGTTACCCAAGGTAATGTGCTAACCTCGCAGCCATCATGACGATCCAGGCCCAAAGCAAGCTCACGTCGCAGGGGCAGGTGTCGGTGCCGGCCGCAGTTCGGCGCCGCCTCGGCCTTGGTCCCGGCGCGACGCTCGAGTGGGTCGAGGACGCGGGTGGCCGCGTCGTCGTGCGCCGCGCCGCGGTCCACGACAGCGCCGCGGTCCACGCGGCGCTCTTCCCCGATGGCGAGCCGCCGCCGCAGCGCAAGTCGCTCGCCGAGCTCAGGCAGGGCGTCGCGCTCGCGATGCGCCTGCGGCATGCGCGCGGTTGACACCAACGTCCTGCTGCGCCTGCTGGTGCGCGACGACCGCAGGCAGGCCGCCGCGGCCGAGGCCTTCGTCGCCGACGGTGCCTGGGTCTCGCAGCTGGTTCTCGCCGAGGCGATGTGGGTGCTGTCCGCCGTCTACGAGCGCAACGCCGCGCAACTGATCGCCGCGCTCGAGATGCTCCTCGCACATCGCCAGCTCGTGCTGCAGGATGCCGACACCGTCGCCGCCGCGCTGGCGCATTTCAAGCGGCGACCGGCGTTGGGCTTCTCGGACTGCCTGATCCTGGAAGTCGCGCGCAAGGCCGGGCACCTGCCGCTCGGCAGCTTCGACAAGAACCTCGCCGCGCTGCCGCAGACGCAGCGGCTTTGAGTGCGGCGCCGAGCCGGTCGGGGTGGACTGCGCGGCGCGTGCGCTCGCGCCGAGATCGGGCGCCCGACCTTCGGCTTTTGATCCACCTCACAAGCCCAGCGAATAGTCTGCTGCGGCCCGGCGCGACCCCCGGAACGCGGGGTTGACCGGGTTCCGGGGGGGGGGATTCTTCGCCTCCGGGCTGCAGCGTCGGTGGCCCTGCAACGAGGAGACGACCATGCAGACAAGGACCGAGCGAACAGGTTTGAAACCGCGCGCCGTCG
Organism: uncultured Rubrivivax sp.; assembly: GCA_964550885.1. Taxonomy (GTDB): domain Bacteria; phylum Pseudomonadota; class Gammaproteobacteria; order Burkholderiales; family Burkholderiaceae_C; genus Rubrivivax. The sequence continues at coordinate 3,022 of CAZKCJ010000161.1, forward strand.
CGGGCGCAGTTGTAGCGGCAGCGGCGATGACGCTGCTGCTCGCAGCGCCGGCACGGGCCGCGCTGCAGGACCGGGATCTCGACGGCGACACCGTCGTCGATGCGTTCTACGACACCGACCTGGACATCACCTGGCTGCGCGATGCCAATGTCAATGGGCAGATGAACTGGTATGAAGCCGAAGCCTGGGCAGAAGGCTTCAGCTTTGCCGGGTACAGCGACTGGCGCTTGCCGACGAGCGATACCTCCTGTTCAGGCTTCAACTGCACCGGCAGCGAGATGGGGCACCTGTGGTACGTCGAACTGGGCAACCCAGCCGGCGGCCCGATGACCAACACAGGCGGCTTCCAGAACCTGCAGTCCTACCCACATTACTGGTCCAGTTGGGTCGACCCGAGCAACGCCTGGGAGTTCCACATGAGGGACGGCTTGCAGATAAGAACCTACCCGCCTTTTCCCAACTACGCACTGGCTGTTCGGCCAGGCGACGTGGCCGCGATACCGGAACCGCAGACCTATGCACTTCTGCTGCTCGGGTTGACCGGCTTGACGGTGGCAGTGCGGCGGCGGCCACATTGGGGCTTCGGCGCTTCGGGCGGCCAGCGAGTCCGTACGTAGCACAGCGCGGGGCAAGGCCGTACGCATCCGCCAGCGACCGCTAACTGGCAGGGCATCGCCAGATCAGGTCGGTGGGGTGCCCCGCGGAGCGAAGTAAAGGAGGAGCCGTCAGCCGCAGGCTGGCGGCGGGGGACATGAGCGGAGCGGGGCACCCCGCCGGCCTGATCCCGCACCGGCGACTGCCGAACTGATCATGCGCCAGCGACCACCGCTCCGGACCAGCGACGCCCTCAGCGCATCCCCGGCGGCATCATTCCCTTCATGCCGCCCATGCGCTTCAACATCTTCATCATCCCGCCGCCCTTCATCTTCTTCATCATGTCGCGCATCTGCTCGTACTGTTTGAGCAGGCGGTTGACTTCCTGAACCTGGACGCCGGCGCCGGCGGCGATGCGGCGCTTGCGCGTGGCCTTCAGCAGGTCGGGCTTGCGGCGTTCGAGCGGCGTCATCGAGCAAATGATGCCTTCCATGCGCTTGACGTCGCGCTCGGCGCGGTCCATGTCGGCCTGGCCGGCCTTGGCTGCGATCTGCGACGGCAGCTTGTCGATCAGGCCCGACAAGCCCCCCATCCTCTTCATCTGCGAGAGCCGTGCGAGGAAGTCGTTCAGGTCGAAGGCGTCGCCCGACTTGACCTTCTCGGCGAGCCTTTGCGCGGCGGCGACGCCGCGCTGCACCTCTTCGACGAGGGCGACGATGTCGCCCATGCCGAGCACGCGCGACGCGTGACGTTCGGCGTCGAAGACTTCGAGGCCGTCGATCTTCTCGCTCGTCCCGGCGAACTTGATCGGCACGCCCGTCACGGCGCGCACCGACAGCGCAGCGCCGCCGCGCGAATGGCCGTCGGTCTTCGTCAGCACGATGCCGGTGAGCGGCAGTGCGTCCTTGAACGCCTTGGCGGTGTTGACCGCGTCCTGGCCCTGCATCGCGTCGACGACGAAGAGCGTTTCGACGGGTTTGAGCGCCGCGTGCAGTTCGGCGATCTCGCGCATCAACGCCTCGTCGATCGCGAGGCGCCCCGCGGTGTCGACGAGCAGCACGTCGAAGTAGTGCTTGCGCGCGTGGTCGAGCGCGGCGAGCGCGATCGCGACCGGCTTGTCCTGCGCGCTCGACGCGAACCACTCGGCGCCGGCCTGCTGCGTGACGACGCGCAACTGCTCGATCGCCGCCGGCCGGTAGACGTCGGCCGAGACGGTGAGCACCTTCTTCTTGCGCTTCGCACCGAGGTGGCGCGCGAGCTTGGCGGTCGTCGTCGTCTTGCCCGCGCCCTGCAGCCCGGCCATCAGGATCACGGCCGGCGGCTGGACGGCGAGGTCGATGTCGGCGACGCCTTCGCCCATCGTCGCCGCGAGTTCGCGCTGCACGACGCCGACCAGCGCCTGCCCCGGCGTCAGCGAGCCGACGACCTCGGCGCCGAGCGCCTTGGCCTTGACGCGCGCGATGAAGTCGCGCACGACGGGCAGTGCGACGTCGGCCTCGAGCAGCGCCATGCGCACTTCGCGCAGCATGTCCTGCACGTTGTCTTCGGTGATGCGGGCCATAGGAGTTTTAACCGCACTCAGCAACGCCCAGGTGAGTCCTTAGGACCGTGTTGCGGCGGCATGAAGTGACGGTATTGGGTGCCGGCGACCACGCGCTGCGCTGATCCGGCAGGCGATTGATCACTTTCATGAGGCAGCAAGGAGCGCTCTCGCCCTTGACTGCGGGTTGACCCTGAGTCTTGTGGCTTCGGGCCGCCAAGTCGCGCAGCGCCACCCCGGCTGCGGCTTGGCCGCGCAGCCCGTGTTTATGTGTGTGATGTCTGCGACGGGGCCGGCGAGGCTCAGATGGCGAAGTCTTGCCCCGCCTCGCGCGCCCGCCCCCGGGGCGGCGGCTGTGGATCCAGCCCCAGGTGGGTGAGGATCTTATCGATCACCGGCGGCTCCAGGATGGCCGCGATGATCTTGAGCTCGCCGGCGCCGCAGTTCGGGCAGTGCTGCATGTCGATGTCGAACACGCGCTTGAGCAGCCGTGCCCAGCTGATTCGGTGCGGCCGCGCCTGGACAGTCTCGACTTCGCACTCGGCGGCGGCTGCCGACTCGGTTGCCGCCTGTGCTTGCGCGGGCGGCCCTTGCGGCACCACCAGCGCGCGAAGCTTGGCGCTCGGGGCCAGAACGCCTTGAAATCTGATCAGGTGCAGCCTCGGCCGCGGCACCAGCGCGGCCAGCCGCTGCATGAACTCCAGCGGGCTCATCACCAGGTGCGTCGTTCCGTCGCGCCACGGCGTCTTGAGCTTGAGCTCCACCTGGCCGGCATCGTTGAGCTGCACGCGTTCGTCAGAAAGTGCCAGCGCGGCGCCATTGCGCCGCAGCGGGCGGGTGCGGCGCCGCCCGGCGATCGCTGTCGGCCGAATGCGGGCGGCGCGCACCAACCCTCGCCTCGGGCCGGCGCTGCAGCCGCCGCGCGGGCGGCTCAAGGCAGGAACAGCGCCTGCAGCTCGCTGAGGAAGTCGAAGCCGCGCGGCGTCGCCCGCAGCCGCAGCGGATCCGGCTCCATCAGGCCGCGCGCCTGCGCGCGCCGCACCGTCGCCGCGATCGCCGCGTCGTCCAGTCCGGTGCGCTGCGTGAAGAGCTCGCGCTCGACGCCGTCGGCCAGGCGCAGCGCATTGAGCATGAACTCGAACGGCAGCTGCGCCGGCTCGACCGGGTGCTCGGCAGCCAGCGCGCGGCCGGCGAGCGCCTGCTCGAGGTAGCGCTGCGGCTCGCGCCAGCGCTGCTGGCGCACGATCCCCTGCGGCAGGCTGAGCTTGCCGTGCGCGCCGGCGCCGATGCCCAGATAGTCGCCGAAGCGCCAGTAGTTCAGGTTGTGGCGGCAGTGCTGCCCCGGCCGCGCGAAGGCCGAGACCTCGTAGCGCCGCAGCCCGGCGCCGGCGCTGCGCTCGACGATGCGGTCGAGCATCGCGCTGGCCGCGTCTTCGTCGGGCAGCTGCGGCGGCCGCGCGGCGAACAGCGTGTTCGGCTCGATCGTCAGGTGGTACACCGACAGGTGTGGCGGCTGCAGCGCGAGCGCCGCGTCGAGGTCGGCCTCGAGCATCGCCGGCGTCTGCCCGGGCAGCGCGTACATCAGGTCGAGGTTGAAGGCCGGGAAGGTCGCCGCCGCCAGCTCGGCCGCGGCGCGCGCCTGCGCCGCGTCGTGCACCCGGCCGAGCGCGCGCAGGCAGCGGTCGTCGAAGCTCTGCACGCCCAGCGACAGCCGGGTGACACCGGCCGCGCGGTACCCGCGGAAGCGCTCGCGCTCGAAGGTGCCGGGGTTGGCCTCGAGCGTGATCTCGCAGTCGGCCACCAGCCGCAGCCGCGCGCGCAGGTCGGC
>CAZKCJ010000162.1:0-6958 GCA_964550885.1 uncultured Rubrivivax sp.
GCTACGAACGAGGAGATGCGCATGAACGGCGCCCAAGCCCTGCTGCAGACCCTGGCCGACGCCGGCGTCGAAGTCTGCTTCACCAACCCCGGCACCAGCGAGATGCACTTCGTCGCCGCGCTCGACACCGAGCCGCGCATGCGCGCGGTGCTCGCGCTCTTCGAGGGCGTGGCCACCGGCGCCGCCGACGGCTACGCGCGCATGGCCGGCAAGCCCGCGGCCACCTTGCTGCACCTGGGCTGCGGCCTGGGCAACGGCCTGGCCAACCTGCACAACGCGCGCAAGGGCGAGGTGCCGGTGCTCAACATCGTCGGCGACCATGCGACCCATCACGTCAAGTACGACGCCCAGCTGCAGTCCGACATCGAGACCGTCGCGCGCAACGTCTCGCCCGGCTTCGTGCGCACCAGCCGCAGCACCGAGGCGCTGGGCGCGGACGCCATCGACGCGCTGCGCGCCGCGCGCGGCCTGCCCGGGCAGGTCGCGACGCTGATCCTGCCGGCCGACGTCTCCTGGGGCGAAGGCGGCAGGCCCTGCGCGCCGCCGCCGCCGCCCACGCCCGCCGCGGCGAACGACGAGACGGTGCAGGCGATCGCGCACGCCATCCGCGGCGGCGGCAGGACCGTGCTGCTGCTGGGCGGCCACGCGCTGCGCGAAGACGCGCTGCGCTCGGCCGCGCGCATCGCCGCGCACGCCGGGGTGCAGCTGCTGGCGGAGGTCTTCCCGACGCGCATGGAGCGCGGCGCGGGCCTGCCGGCGATCGAACGCGTCGCCTACCTCGCCGAACTCGCGGGCGTGCAGCTGGCCGGCGTGCAGCACCTGGTGCTGGTCGACGCGAAGTCGCCCGTCTCGTTCTTCGCCTATCCGGGCAAGCCAAGCGACCTCGTCCCCGAGGGCTGCAGCGTGCACACGCTCTGCAGCCCCGAGCAGGACGCGGCGGCCAGCCTTGCCAAGCTCGAACGGGCGCTGGGCGCCGAGCGCAGCGAGCCGCCAGTTGCGCCCGCGCGGCGCCCCGATCGCCCGCGCGGCGCGCTCACCGCGCCCAAGGTCTGCAAGGCCGTGGGCCACCTGCTGCCCGAGAACGCGATCCTGATCGACGAGGCGATCACCTCCGGCCTGATGCTGGGCGTGATGACGCAAGGCGCGCCACGGCACGATCTGCTCACGCTCACCGGCGGTGCGATCGGCCAGGGCCTGCCGAACGCGGTCGGTGCGGCGATCGCCTGCCCGAAGCGGCCGGTGCTGGCGCTCGCCGGCGACGGCAGCGCGATGTACACGATCCAGGCCCTCTGGACGATGGCGCGCGAGCAGCTGCACGTGGTCGCCATCATCTTCAACAACGCGAGCTACTCGGTGCTCAACGTCGAGCTCGAGCGCGTCGGCGCGAGCACGCAAAGCCCGAAGGCCAGGGCGCAGTTCGAGCTGAACGCGCCGGCGCTGAACTTCGCCCAGCTCGCACAGGGCATGGGCGTGCACGCGGTGCGCGCGAGCACCGCCGAGGACTTCTGCCAGGCGCTGGCGTACGCGCTGGCGCAACCCGGCCCGCACCTGATCGAGGCGATGGTCCCCGAGTCGCTGGCCGGCGCCAGGCGCAAGGTCCTGCCCTGGCTGCTGAAGTCGCTGCCCAGCCTGCCGCCGCCGGTGGCGCGCGCGCTCAAGCGCAAGATCGCGCCGTAGTTCGCCCGCGCCTGCTCGTCGTCGAACCGCAGCGCCTCAGCCGAAGCCTTCGTGCCACGCCCTCGCGCGCTCGTCGCGGCGGCCCGATGCCACGTCCACCAGCTGGCGAAGGATTCCAGCATCGAAGCCGGAACTGCTCGCCACCCGAATCGCCGGCTCGAGCCAGCGCTTCGCTGCCCCCGGCTCGGACGTGCACGTGCACGCGCTCGCGCGGGCTGCCTTCGTTCGAGTAGAAGCGAAAGCGCTTGGAGCGACAGACCACCGGCAGCGGGGCGGACTCCAGGCAGCGCCTTGCCCTGGCCGGGCAGCGTGTGGGGCCACGCGGCGGATGGGCGCAGCGCGCCTGCAGCCGCGCTGTTTCGGTTCGACTCGTCCCCGATCGAGGCGCTGTGTTCCAGGCGCGTTGGCCGGCGCCGGGCGCGGCGCTGCAGCCGGCGCGCGCCTCGCACCGGCATTGCCGCTCTTGCGGGCGGGAGTCCGGCGGTCCGGGTTCGGGCTAAGCTTCGGCTGCCGGCCGGCTCGCGGTGGTCGCGCGCGGCCGCGCGGCCGCGCCGCAACCGGCCCCGCCCGACTGGCTCGTCCGCCGCCAACGCCGCAGCCAAGCGCGAGCTCCGGGCAACCCGCGCAAAGCACCCCACCGCAACGCCGATGAAACTGACTCCCGACCTCGCCGCGATCGTCACCGGCGGCGCCTCCGGCCTGGGCGCGGCGACCGCGCGCCGGCTCGCGCAGCGCCGCGTGCGGGTCGCGATCTTCGACCTGAACGCGCAGGCCGGCGAAGCGCTCGCCGCCGAGTTGCGCGGCGTGTTCTGCCCGGTCGACGTGAGCAGCGAGGAGCAGGTCGACGCGGCCTTCGCGCAGGCGCGCGCGGCGATCGGGCAGGAGCGGATCCTCGTGACCTGCGCGGGCACCGGCAACGCGGTCAAGACCGCCAGCCGCGACCGTGCGACCGGCCAGATCAAGACCTTCCCGACGGCGAGCTTCGACCGCCTGATCCAGATCAACCTGGTCGGCACCTTCCGCTGCATCGCCAAGAGCGCGGCCGGCATGATGACGCTGCCGGTGCTGCCCGAAGGCGACCGCGGCGTGATCGTCAACACCGCGTCGATCGCCGCGCAGGACGGGCAGGTCGGCCAGGCGTCGTACGCGGCGTCGAAGGCCGGCATCGTCGGCATGACGCTGCCGATCGCGCGCGACCTGATGAGCGAGGCGATCCGCGTCAACACGATTCTGCCCGGCATCTTCCGCACGCCGCTGCTCGCGGGGCTGCCCGACAACGTGCGCAACGGGCTGGCCGCGTCGGTGCCCTACCCCAAGCGCCTGGGCGAGCCCGACGAGTTCGCCGCGCTGGTCGAGTTCATGATCACCTGCGGCTACATGAACGGCGAAGCGGTGCGGCTGGACGGCGCGATGCGGATGACGCCGCGCTGAGCGCTGCGCGCTACGCGCTGCGAAACCGAGGACCGGATTACATCGATGAGCGAAACCACCGCCCCCCCGACGGCCGCCGACAAGCCAGCGCTGGTCTACCCGTTCGACGCGCCGCCGGCTGTCGGTGCCGTGCTCCAAGTGGCGCCCGGCGTGCTGTGGATCCGCATGCCGCTGCCCTTCCACCTGAACCACATCAACCTGTGGGCGATCGACGACGACCGTGGCTGGGCACTGGTCGACACCGGGCTGCGCACCGACGACACCCTGGCCGCCTGGCGCCAGCTGTTCACGCTGGGCACCGACGGCCGCAGCCTGAGCCGCGTATTCGTCACCCACATGCACCCCGACCACGTCGGCATGGCCGGCTGGCTGGCGCGCAAGTTCGGCTGCCGGCTGTGGATGACGCGGCTCGAGTACCTGACCTGCCGGGTGCTGGTCGCCGACAGCGGGCGCGAGGCGCCACCCGAGGCCACCGCGTTCTATCACCGCGCCGGCTGGTCCGACGCGGTGATCGAGATCTACCGCGCGCGCTTCGGCAACTTCGGCAAGCGCATCCACGCGCTGCCCGACAGCTACCGCCGGCTGCACGACGGCGAGACGATCCGCATCGGCGCGCACGACTGGCAGGTGATCGTCGGCACCGGACACTCGCCCGAGCACGCGTGCCTGTACTGCCCGGCGCGCAAGCTGCTGATCAGCGGCGACCAGGTGCTGCCGCGGATCTCGTCGAACGTGTCGGTGCACCCGACCGAGCCCGATGAGGACCCGATGAGCGACTGGCTGGCGTCGCTGGCCAAGCTACGCGCGGCGATCCCCGACGACGTGCTCGTGCTGCCGGCGCACAACGAGCCCTTCCGCGGGCTGCACGCGCGGCTCGACCACCTGGCGCGCGGCCAGCAGCGCACGCTCGAGCGGCTGCTGCAGGCGCTGGCAGAACCCAAGCGCGTGGTCGACGTCTTCGGCGCGCTGTTCGGCCGCGCGGTCGACGAATCCGACCCGCAGCTGCTGCACCTGGCCACCGGCGAGAGTCAGGCCTGCCTGAACCACCTGTACCGGCAGGGCCGGGTGCAGCGCCACCTGGACGAGCACGGCGTGGCCTGGTACCAGCACAGCTGAGATGAACCACCCCCTACGCGCTTCGCGCGCCCCCTCTAAGGGGCCCCGCTGGCGGACCGGCAGAGCCGGATCCGCGGCGGTCGCTCGACGGGCCAGACTCTCGTTCACGCCGTCGGTCCCCGCGCCGGCGGCCGGGTCAGTGTTTCGCCCAGGTCGCGGTGAGGGCCGTGATCGGCGCGCGCAGGCGGCGCCGAAGCATGCCGATGGTGCCGGCTTGGCCTCGACGGCTCAGCAACGCAACGAAGAACAACAGGCTCGCCGCAGGTCAGCGCAGGATCGACCACAACTGACGGACGCCTGGCGCTTCGTGCGTGGCGAGTCGCGCGCCAGGCGCTGGAGCAACTGAGCCTAGATCCGGCAGTTGACCGCTTGCAGCCGATGGCAACACCGCATGAACCCTCGAGCTCCGTCCGCCCGGCAGCGTCACCTTGCGGGTGAGCACGCTGCGCACCCGATCGAGCCGCCCTCGAGGCGCGCTGGCGGCGTTGCGACGCCTCGCGATGGCCCGCGCCATCGCTGCGGTTCGCGCCTTGCCATCACGCCCGATGGCGGCCCGCTCGGGCGCGCCCAACTGCCGGATCTAGGCTGAGATGAGCGAAGTCCCGAGCGCGCGCTTCGGTCCGGTCACCGTCTACTTCGGCGCTGCTCACGGCAAGTATCCGGACGGCAACCAGGTGATCGTGCGCGGCGCCGACAGCGCGGTCGCCTTCGACACGCCGCTGGTCGCCAACCGGCTGGCGGCGCAGCTGCGCGCGGTCGACCGCGTGATCCTCGGCCACGTGCACGAGGACCACATGGCCGGCCTGCACCTGCTGCCCGACGCGCCAATCCACGTGCACGCGGCCGACCTGCAGGCCGCGCGCAGCTGGGACGGGCTCGCGCGCCACTACGGCTACCCGCAGCCGGTGCTGGACGCGCTGCAGCTGAAGATCCGGCGCGACTTCCACTACGCGCCGCGGCCCGACGCCAGCGGCTACGCCGACGGCGCGACCTGGGAGCTGGGCGGCGGCGTGCGCGTGCGCGCGCTGCACCTGCCGGGGCACACCGCCGGCCACTGCGCGCTGCTGGTCGAGCCCGACGGCATCGCCTTCATCGGCGACATCGACCTGTCGGGCTTCGGCCCGTACTACGGCGACGCGTCGTCCAGCCTGGCCGACTTCCGGCGCAGCCTGCAGCGGCTGCCGCAGCTGCCGGCGCGGGTGTGGATCACCTCGCACCACAAGGGCGCGATCACCGACCGCGCCGACTTCGAACGGCTGCTCGCCGCCTTCGCTCGCCGCATCGACGAGCGGCAGGCGCGGCTGCTGCAGCTGCTGCAGGCCAGCGCGTGCACCCTCGCCGAGCTGGTGCGCGTGCGGCTGCTGTACCCGCCGCACGCGAGCGAGCTGTGGATCGACTGCGCGGAGCAGCGCTCGATCCAGCAGCACCTGGACGAACTGGTCGAAGCCGGCCGCGTGCAGCACGACCCGGCGAGCGGCCGCTACCGAGCGGCCAGCTGAGCGCCGCGTCAGGTGCGGCGGCCCGCTGCCCGCCGGATGCGGGCGCCGGTGCGTTGGCCGGCGTTCACGCAGCCGCCGCGCGCTCGCCCGCGGTCCCTCCGCCCGTGGCCGCGGCCCGGCGGTGCAGGCCGCACTCAGAGATCGAGCACCAGCAGCGGCGTCTTCGAGCGCGAGCAGCAGGGCGTGAACTGGTCGTTCGCGGCCTGCTCGTCGGGCGTCAGGTACAGGTCGCGGTGGTCGGGCTCGCCCTCGAGCACGCGCGTCAGGCAGGTGCCGCACACGCCCTGCTCGCACGAGGTCGGCACGACCACGCCGGCGGCCTCCAGCGCCTGGGTCACGCTGCGCTCGCGCGGCACGTTGATCACGCGGCCGCTGCTCGCGATCTTGACGTCGAACGCGGCGTCGGCGTCGTGCGCCTCGAGCTTGGCGCCAAAGAACTCGTAGTGCAGCCGCGCCTCGGGCCAGCCGGCCGCACGCGCGGCACCGAGCACCGCGTCCATGAAGCCCTTGGGCCCGCACACGTACAGGTGGGTGCCGGCGTCGGCGCCGGCGAGCAGCGCGCCGAGGTCGAGCTGCTGCGCGGCGTCACCGTCGTCGTGGTGGAAGCGGCAGCGCGCAGCGAAGGCCGAGGCCTCGATCCGGCCCGCGAACGCGCAGCGCGCGCGGCTGCGGGTGCAGTAGTGCAGCTCGAAGTCGGCGCCGATCACCGCCAGCCGCTCGGCCATGCACAGGATCGGCGTGATCCCGATGCCGCCGGCCAGCAGCAGGTGCCGGGTGGCGTCGTGCGCCAGCGGGAAGTGGTTGCGCGGCGCGCTGATCGTCAGCACGCTGCCCTCGTGCACCGCGTCATGCATCGCCGTCGAGCCGCCGCGGCCGGCCGGCTCGCGCAGCACCGCGATCAGGTAGCGGTGGTCCTCGCCCGGTGGGTTGCACAGCGAGTACTGGCGGGTCAGCCCGCCGGGCAGCTGCACGTCGACGTGCGAGCCGGCCGAGAACGCGGGCAGCGGTGCGCCGCCGGCGCTGACCAGCTCGAAGCTCGCGATGCCTTCGGCCTCGAGCCGCTTGGCCGCGACGCGCACCTGCAGCACGGGCGATGCAGGGCTCATCGGACACCCCTGCGCGCTGCGCGCTGCGGGATGAGCGCTTGGAAGCGGTCCGGCGCGGTCACTGGAGTACCTTCGGGCTGCGCCCTCCGGTATGAGCCCTTCGGGCGGCCGGGCGGGCTCACTGGAGTA
>CAZKCJ010000163.1:0-6938 GCA_964550885.1 uncultured Rubrivivax sp.
CCGGCGCAAGGCGAGCCGGCCGACGCGGCACCCGCGCCCAGGCGGTCGTAGCCGAACACCGCGTTCAGCACGGTTGAAGCCGCCGCCGACGCGCCGGTGCTCCAATCGAACGATGGACCAACCTTTTCTGCCGCTGCCGCCGGTGTTCGTGTCGCACGGCTCGCCGATGACGGCGCTCGAGCCCGGCGCGGCCGGCGCGTTCTTCGAGCAGCTCGGGCCGGCGATCGACGCCGCCTTCGGTCGCCCGCAGGCGATCGTCGCCGTCTCCGCGCACACGCGCGCGCGGCTGCCGGTGCTGCTGGCCGCAGCCCGACACGAGGCGGTGTACGACTTCGGCGGCTTCGACGAGCGGCTGTACCGGCTGCGCTACGACGCCCCCGGCGCGCCGGCGCTGGCCGAGCGGGTGCAGGCGCTGCTGGCCGCCGCCGGCATCGACGCGCAGCGCGTCGACCAGGGCGGGCTGGACCACGGCATCTGGACTCCGCTGCGCTACGCGTATCCGGCGGCCGAGGTGCCGCTGCTGCCGCTGGCGCTGCCCGCCGACTGGCCGGCGCCGCGGCTGTTCGCGCTGGGCGAGGCGCTGGCCGCGCTGCCGGCGCAGCGCGTGTGGCTGCTGGCCACCGGCGGCATCACCCACAACCTGCAGCGCGTGTTCGCGCACGGGCTGCACCCGCGCGACGACGAGCCCGAGGTCGCACCCAGCCGCGAGTTCCGCGCGTGGTTCGCGCAGCGCAGCGCCGAGCGCGACTGGCCGGCGCTGCTGGCCTGGCGCGAGCAGGCGCCGCACGCGCTCGACATGCACCCCAGCGACGAGCACCTGCTGCCCTGGTTCGTCGCCGCCGGCGCCGGCGGCAGCGCGCACCCGCCGCTGCGGCTGCACGCCAGTGTCACCGCCGGCAGCCTGGGGATGGATGCGTATGCGTTCGGCGCGCAGGCGGCGGTGCTGGGCGCGGCGCTGGGTGATATGGCGCCGGTAAGCATCTGACCCGTTGCTCGTAGCCGCACGGCGACCCGTAGGGCCACGGATTCCCCGCCGTCGCAAGGCGGACCGCAGAGGCGAGTTCATTCGCAATCCGGTCGACATGTGCGGCCTGGGTGACGCTCGGATCGCCGCGAACCAGGCAAGCCAATCAAACCCAGCATTCGCTCGTTGATTCAAGGATGGAGCCTGCGGCTGCCCCACAGAATGGCTCCCGCCTGCACTTACTCAAAGCCGACCGCATGATTTCCAAGACGCTGCACATCATCTGGGTCGGCGACGAGTCCAAGCGCCCCGACAACTGCATCGCAACTTGGAGGCGCCACAACCCGGACTGGACGCTGCGTGTCTGGGGCAACGACGAGCTCGCGACCTACGGCTGGGTCAACGCAAACCACATGCGCGCAATGGCGCAACGCGAACTCAACGGCGTTGCCGACCTGATGCGCTGGGAAATCCTGTACCACGAAGGCGGCTTCGTCGTCGATGCCGACAGCATCGCGCTTCGCCCGCTGCCCGAATGGCTGCTTCAGGCGCGGGCCTTTGCCTGCTGGGAGAACGAGCTCGCTAGGCCTGGTCTCATCGCCGCCGGCTATGTGGCCTCCGTGCCCGAGAACCCATTCTTCGGCCAGATCATCCTTGACCTCCAGGCCGAAGCCTCCGTTGTCGACGACATGGCTTGGAAGACGGTTGGCCCGATGCGCCTGACCCAGGCGTTCCACCGCTACGGCGGACAGGGATTGACGGTGCTGCCCAGTCACTTCTTCATCCCCGAGCACTTCAGCGGTACCCGGTTCAAAGGCGACGAACTGGTCTTCGCCCGCCAAGAATGGGCAACCACGCGTCGCAGCTACGACGCGCTGCACCGCCAAAACTTCGAGGTGGCTTGAGATGTCGCGCTCTGCGCTTGATTCACTGCACGAGCCGTACTTCGTACAGAAGCTCTGGGTCGGCGACGAACTAGTCGGGCGGAACCGCTTCGAGGTCTTTCGCCAGATTTGTCAGGGCCGCAGCGTGCTCCATGTCGGATGTGTGGATTGGCCGATCACCAGAGTAGATGACAACCTACATGTTCACCTCGACCCCCACTGCGCGAGGCTGGACGGCCTCGACGTGCACGACGAGGCTTTCGCGTCCTTGCAGCCACGACTGCAAGGGCGTCTGTTCTCGGACTGGTCTCAAGTACAGGACGAGTACGACGTCGTACTCGTGCCGGAAGTCCTGGAGCACGTCCCCAACGTGGCGGAGTTCTTGATCGAAATCGACCGGGTGCGCGCGTCGCATGTGGTTCTCACGGTCCCGGACGCCTATCAGTGCTTCAAACGCCACTTCGACTACGACCGGGATTCCCAGACCTTCGTTGAAGTGGTGCATCCCGACCACAACAACTGGTACACCCCCTACACCCTGAACAACACCATCAGGAAATACACAAGCTGGGTGCTTCAGGGCATCTGGTTCTTCAACGGGATCTCGCTACTCGCGATCGCACAGAAGTCGCACTGAAGTCGACCGCCGCGGCAGGATGCGCCTTCGCATCCAGTTGCCGTCATTCTCGACCAGCGTCCTCGGGCGCACATCGCTGTCGCAACGTCCAGTCGCGTTCCGATCCTGCCGTGCAGGATCACTGTCGTCGTCGGGCCGGCAGTGCGGCCAGGTGCTGCAGCGGCAACCCCGCCGCGTGTCGCGCCCACATCCGCCGGTACAGCGCCTCGAGGTCGCGCGCGAAACGCCGGCTGTCGAACAGCGGTGCGTCGGTGCGCGCGCGCGCCAGCTGCGCGCGCAGTTGCGCGCGCCGCGCCGCGTCGCCCGCCAGGCGCAGCACGCGCTGCAGGTAGCCGTCGTCGTCGTCGGCCACCCACTCGCCCAGGCCCACCGCGTGCAGCAGGCTCGCGCCCACCCGCGACGCAAAGCCGTCGCCGCACCGCGTGACCACCGGCAGCCCGGCCCACAGCGCGTCGCTGACCGTGGTGTGGCCGTTGCACGGGAAGGTGTCGATGAAGATGTCGGCCAGCGCGGCGCGCGCCAGGTGCTCGTGGGCGACGACCTGCGGTGCGATCACCAGCCGCGCCGGGTCGACGCCGCGCGCGGCCAGTTCACGCCGCAGGTTGGCGTGCGCGGTGTCGCTGCCGGCCAGCTGCCACAGCACCGCGTGCGGCAGCTGGTGCAGCAGTCGCGCCCAGAGGTCTAACCACGCCGGCACGATCTTGTAGACCTGGTTGAAGCTCGCCAGCACCAGCGCGTCTTCGGGCAGGCCCCAGTCGGCACGGCGGCCGGTGGTGCTCGCCACCGGGCGGCAGCGGTCGTTGGGCTGGTAGCACACCGGCAGCTGCGCGATCTTCTCGCTGTAGAAGGCCTCGTGCGCCAGCGGCGTGACGATCGGGTCGCCGATGAAGTAGTCGATCCAGTCGGCGCCGGTCGTCCCCGGGAAGCCGAGCCAGGTCGCCTGCACCGGCGCCGGGCGCCAGGCCAGCGCGCCGATGCGGGTGCCGCCGGTGTAGCCCTTGAGGTCGACCAGGATGTCGATCGAATGGTCGCGGATCGCCTGCGCGGTCTGCGCGACGCCGCATTCGCGCAGCTCGACGAAGCGGTCGCAGGCCGCGACCATGCGTGCGCGCAGCGGCGAGCCGTCGTCGTTGCCGTGCGAGAACAGCGTGACCTCGAAGCCGGCGGTACCGCGCTGCTCGAGCACCTCGACGCGCAGAATGCTCGTGGCGTGGTGGTGGCAGTCGCCCCACTCGGCGCCCACGCGCAGCTTGCCGCCCGCCTGCCGCGGCGAGGGCGGCAGCGGCACGACGCCTGCCGCCGCCGCGCGGGCACTCGCGCGCGCCGCCATCAACATGTGCCGCGGCGTGTGCGGCAGCCCGACCAGCACGAACGGCGCGGTGAACTCCGCCAGGCCGGCGGCGTCGGCGCGCTCGATCGCCTGAAGCAGGCGCTGCATGTTGTCTTCCAGCGCAGCCCACTGCGCGGCGTACTGGTGGTCGTGGGCAACGAAGGCGTGGCCGACGACGCTGTCGGGCTTCAGCGCCACCACGGTGCGGAAGCACTCGGCCGCTTCGGCGTGCAGGCCGGCCGCGCGCAGTGCATAGCCCAGCGACAAGTAGATGTCGGCGTTGGCCGGCGCCAGGGCAGCGGCGCGCAGCAGGCTGCCGCTCGCCTCGCGGTGCTGGCCGAGCGCAGCCTCGGCCTCGCCGCGATACAGGTGGTAGGTGGCGTCGGCCGCCCTCGCCTGCGGCGCGCACCGCTCGAAGGCCTGCAGCGCCTCGCGGGGGCGGTTGAGCTTGAGCAGGCACAGGCCGGCCTGCAGTCCGGCGCCGAGGTCGTTCGGATCGAGCTCGACCGCCTGGCGTGCGGCGTCGGCGCTGCCCGGCAGATCGCCCATCCGAAAGCGTGCGGTCGCCAGCGCCGCCCAGGCCGGAGCCAGGCCGGCGTGCACGCGCACCGTGCGCTCGAGGTCGACCGCCGCAGCCTGCCAGCGGCCGTGCTGCAGATGCAGCCGGGCGCGCTGCAGCCACGCGCGCGAGTCAGCGTTGCGGGAGGGTGTGTGGAGCATCGTCTGGAATCGCCGCGCAGACGGGCGCGGAGCTCGGGACGACTCTAGGCGGCCGCGCGCGCACGCAACCGCCGAACTGCTGCCCCGCGCGCCGCCATTTCCGCCCGATTGACGCGGCAGCACGCATCGCCAGTGGTTCGTGCAGTTGCGCACGGCGAAAGGGGCAGCTGCAGACCAGCCGCCGGTCGCGCCTGCCGGCGGCCGGGTCGGTCACTGCAGCCTGCCGCCGACCAGGCCAGCTGCCGGAGGTGCCGGACCGCGGCGCAGCCGGGCCGCTGCCGGCGAAGCACCGAACAACGCTGCAAGGCAGCCGCATTTCGGCACAGCGAATCCCCCCAGGATCAAGTCGGCCTAAAGTTTTCGCGGCCGTCAGACGAAATGGCGCCAAGTCCCGACGACTGATCGCCGCTGGGACGAGACCCCGGCGCCAGGCGCCGCCTTGTCCCCCCTCAGGAGTCCCCGGATGCCCCAGATCATCAACACCAACCTCGTGTCGCTGAACGCGCAGCGCAACCTGAACGCGTCGCAGAGTTCGCTGGCGACCTCGATGCAGCGCCTGTCGACCGGCCTGCGCGTGAACAGCGCCAAGGACGACGCCGCCGGCCTGGCGATCGCCGAACGCATGAACACCCAGGTGCGCGGCATGAACGTCGCGATCCGCAACTCCAACGACGCGGTCTCGCTGGCGCAGACCGCCGAAGGCGCGATCGGCAAGGTCGGCGACATGCTGCAGCGCATGCGCGAGCTGGCGGTGCAGTCGGCCAACGCGACCAACGGCAGCAGCGACCGCGCGAGCCTGGACCAGGAGTTCCAGGCGCTGGCCGACGAGATCGACCGCACGCTGAAGTCGACCAAGTTCAACGGGCTGGAGATCCTGGCTTCGAACGCCGGCGCGCAGGCCTTCCAGGTCGGCGCGAACAGCGGCGAGGTGATCACGGTGACGACCGCGACCCTCAGCGGCCACGCGTCGATCAGCGCGGTGACCACCAACACCAGCGCGATCAGCACAGCGGCCAGCGCATCAGCGGCGCTCGACAACATCGACAAGGCGCTCGACCTGGTCAACAGCGAGCGCGCCATGTACGGCGCTACCCAGAGCCGCTTCGAAGCGGTGATCGGCAATCTGCAGATCTCGGTCGAGAACCAGACCGCCGCCCGCAGCCGCATCATGGACGCCGACTTCGCTGCGGAGACCGCCAACTTGAGCCGCGCGCAGATCCTGCAGCAGGCCGGCAACGCGATGGTCGCCCAGGCGAACCAGCTGCCCAACCAGGTGCTGGCGCTGCTGCGCTGACCCTGGCCAGCGCCCGCACAGGCCGCCCACCCGGGCGGCCTTTTTGCGTGTGGGCCGCAGGCGGATTGAGCGGTCAAGCGCGGTCTTTTCGTTCGACCTGCGGCGCTGGCCGCTTCCCACAATGCACTCGTCAGGCCGATTTACAGCCACCGGGCCCACCGTGATCGACCGCGGGGCCGCCAGGCCAGCCCAAGGAGTGCATCGAAATGCCGCAAACGATCAACACCAACATCGCATCGCTGAATGCGCAGCGCAACCTGAACGCGTCGCAGAGTTCGCTGGCGACCTCGATGCAGCGCCTGTCGACCGGCCTGCGCGTGAACAGCGCCAAGGACGACGCCGCCGGCCTGGCGATCGCCGAACGCATGAACACCCAGGTGCGCGGCATGAACGTCGCGATCCGCAACTCCAACGACGCGGTCTCGCTGGCGCAGACCGCCGAAGGCGCGATCGGCAAGGTCGGCGACATGCTGCAGCGCATGCGCGAGCTGGCGGTGCAGTCGGCCAACGCGACCAACGGCGGCAGTGATCGGATCAGCCTGGACCAGGAGTTCCAGGCGCTGGCCGACGAGATCGACCGTACGCTGAAGTCGACCAAGTTCAACGGGCTGGAGATCCTGGCGTCGAACGCCGGCGCACAGGGCTTCCAGGTCGGTGCGAACAGCGGCGAGGTGATCACGGTGACGACCGCGACCCTCAGCGGCCATGCGTCGATCACCGCGGTGACCGGCCCCAGTAGCGCAATCAGCTCGGTCGGCAGCGCATCGGCCGCGCTCGGCGCGATCGACAATGCGCTGGAGCTGCTGAACAGCGAGCGCGCGACCTACGGTGCCGCGCAGAACCGTTTCGAAGCCGTGATCAGCAGCCTGCAGGTCGCAGCCGAGAACCAGTCGGCCGCGCGCAGCCGGATCATGGACGCCGACTTTGCCGCCGAGACCGCGAACTTGAGCCGCGCGCAGATCCTGCAGCAGGCGGGCACCGCGATGGTCGCCCAGGCCAACGCGCTGCCGCAGCAGGTGCTGCAGCTGCTGCGCAACTGATCACGCTCGCGCCCGCGCCGCCCGCCCCGGTCGCCGGCCCGGGCGGGCCGCCGGCCTTGCCGGCCTAAA
>CAZKCJ010000164.1:0-6914 GCA_964550885.1 uncultured Rubrivivax sp.
AGCGCGCCGGCAGGCGCGGGCTCGGCTGCACCGTCGCGCGCGCTGCCGCTCGGCGCGCGCGACGTTCGGCGGCGTGTCGTGCGGCTGCGCATCGACTGCCCTACCGTCGCCCGCCCGGCCACTCGGACGCGGCGCACCGCTGCGCCCCACGTGCGCGCGCTTCGGCCGAGGTTGCCGCGCGGCGAATCGCTCGCCGGTCGACGCCCGTCAGGCCCCGTCGCCGCGCGTGGCCGCCACCAGGCCGGCGACCTCGTCCAGGCCGTCGACCACCCAGTCCGGCTGCGCGGCGTCGAGTTCGGCCGCAGGCACTTCGCCACCGCGAACGATCGCCACGCGCAGCCCCGCCGCGCGCGCGGCGGCGATGTCGGCCAGGCTGTCGCCGACGAACAGCGCCGCCGCCGCGGCCGTCCGCGTCGCCGCCAGCGCGGCCAGCACCCCTTCAGGCGCGGGCTTCAGCCGCAGCACGTCGTCGCGGCTGACCACCGGCTGCAGCCACTGCCGCAGGCCGAAGCGCTGCAGCGCCGGCTCCAGCGCCGCCCGGCCGACGTTGCTGACCAGCGCAGCCGCGACGCCCTGCGCCGCCAGGCGCTGCAGCAGCGCCGCCGCACCGGGCCGGGGCGACCAGCGCGCCAGCGCGTCGGCGTCCCAGCGGTCGTAGACCGGGTGCAGCGCCCGCCGCAGCGCGGCCAGTCGGCCCTGCGCCGCGGCCTGTTCGGCGGCCGCGTTCCACATCCGCGCGTAGTTGCCGTCGACCGCGAAGCCGTGCTCGGCGAAGGCGCGCCGCAGCTGCGCGTGCGCGGCGTCGAGCTGCCACTGGAAGTCGACCAGGGTGCCCTCGAAGTCGAAGACGACGGTGCGGATCGCTGCCTTCATCGCGCTGCTCGCTGCGCCGCCCCGCTGGCCTGGCGCTGCCGGTGCGTGCCGGCAGCTGCCGGCGCGGGCGCGGCTGACGGTCGATGATCGCACGCGGGTACGGCGCGTCGGCCGCGCTGCGCCGGCAACCCTGGCCGTGCGGCGCAAGCGTGCGCGCGCCGGATCGCTGAGCGCCGCCCCAGCGGGCAGCGCTCAGCGACCTGCCCGATGCGCAGCGCGCCCCGGGACGCGCGCTCGGGAGCGGCCCGGCGCCCTCAGGCGAATTCCTGGCGGACGGCCGGCGACATCAGCCGCCGGATGATCCAGCCCAGTAGCGCGCAGGCGGCCAGGCTCAGCAGCACCGCGCCGACGCGCGCGGCGGTGACGAAGCCGCCGAACAGGTCGGCGGCGTGCGGCGGCAGCGGCGCGCGCTGCAGCGTGTGGCTGACCAGCGACTGCAGCACCTCCTGCTGCAGCCACAGCCCGGCCAGGTTGGCGACGATCGCCAGCAGCAGCAGCCCGATGAACGCGCAGCGCGCCCACTCCAGCCGCAGCAGCAGCCCGACCGCGCAGGCCAGCGTGGCCAGCGACAGCAGCAGGCCGGTGCCCACCACCCATGGCAGGTAGCCGAGCAGCAGGCCGGTCAGCAGCGGCAGCGGCTGCACGTTGCCGACCACCGCGAGCCCCGGTGCGAGCGACGCGATCGTCGCGTTCTGCAGCAGCGCCGAAGCGCTGGCCAGCGCCGCGAGCACGATGAACGTCCACGCGGTGAGCGTGACGAACAACGATCTGGATCCGACGTTGAAGGTCTGCGGCATGACCGGTGCTCCTGCGCTCGTGCGCGGTGCGGTGCGACGCCCACCGCGTGCACGTGCGCCGATTGTTCCAAGCCCCGGGGGCGCGCGTCACTCCCCAGAATGGGGGTTCGCAGCCGATAACGGCAGCGGGCGTGTGATCCGCACGCCACCCGCGCCGCGGCGCGCAGTGCCGCGCGTGGTGCCTGGGGCGTCGAAGCGGAGTGCACGCGAGGCCGCGACGGCGCGACTGACGCGCTGAGCATCGCCGTGCGGCGGCGCACACCGCACGCGAGGCCGCGGCCGCGAACGCGCGCGCCGATCCGGCACCGCGGCACCGCGGCGCCGCGCGGCCTGCGCGGGCCTGGCGCCGGCCGCGAATCCGCGCCGGCGGCCGGCTGCGGCGCACGCGGTGCGCGTGAACGCCATCACGCCCGGTCGCGCCGTGGGCATCCCGTTACGCAGGTCCGCGGCGCTTCCCCCCGAGGCACGGGGAAGGCAACCCGCACGCCAGCGCCTAGGATGCCCGCATCGCACGGCCCAGCCGCCGTGCCACCGGAGAATCCCGATGACGAATGAAGCCCCCGCCCGCCACGCCTGCTCGCTGATGCCCGAAGGGCAGGCGATGCTCGCGAGCACCGCCCGCAGCGCGCTGCGCGAAGCCGCTGCCGCACTCGACGTCGCCGAGCGCTACCGCAACCCGCTCGAGATGTGCCTGGCGCTGGCGCAGGTGGCGCGCTGCTACCGCGCGCTGCAGGCGCACGACGCGGCCGAGTCCTACCTCGGCCAGGCGCTGCGCTGGGCCCACACCCTCGGCGCCGCCGACCAGGCGGTCGAGATCCTGTGCCTGCTGGCCGAAGGCAACTGCGCGCTGGCCGAGCAGACCGCGGCCAGCGATACGCAGCGCGCCTACGCCGCGCTCGAGCGCACCCGCGACCACGCGTTCGAGGCGGCGGCGCTAGCCGGCCGCGCCGCCGACCCGCAGTGGGAGATCCAGGTGCTGCTGCGGATCAGCGACGTGCTCGACCGCTGCGGCGACCACGACGACGCGATCAACCTGCAGTCGCGCGCGCTGCGGCTGATCTGCGGCGCGCCGGAGGCGGCGGCCGAGCCGGCCGAGCTCGACGCCGCGCCGCCGCCGGCCGAGCGCTGAGCCGACACCCAGCAGCCGCTGCGGGGCTGCGCGGCCGATCGCTTCAGCGTTGCGCGACCCGGCAGCCCAGGATCCGGGCGCGTCACCGCCGACGCAACGGCTCCAGAGCGCGCGCACGCCTTGGCGGCAGCTCCCGCTCACAGCACCAGCAGCGCCCGAAAGTCGTTGACGTTGGTGTAGGTCGGGCCGCTGACCACCAGGTCGCCGAGGCCCGCGAAGAAGCCCCAGCTGTCGTTGCGATCTAGGCAGTCGGCGGCGCGCAGGCCGGCCGCGGCGGCGCGCGCGAGCGTGTCGGGGGTGGCGATCGCGCCGGCGTTGTCCTCGCTGCCGTCGATGCCGTCGGTGTCGGCGGCGAGCAGGTACACGCCGGGCTCGCCGTGCAGCGCCAGCGCGCAGCCCAGCGCAAACTCGCCGGCGCGCCCGCCGCGGCCGCCCGCCGCACGCACGGCCACCGTGGTCTCGCCGCCGCTGAGCAGCACGCATGGGCGCGCGAAGGGTGCGCCGCGCCGCGCGACCGCGCGCGCCAGCGCCGCGTGCACCTTGCCGACCTCGCGGCTCTCGCCCTCGATCTGGTCGGACAGGATGTGCGCGTCGATGCCCGCCGCGCGCGCCAGCGCGGCAGCCGCCTCCAGGCTGCGCTGCGGCGTCGCGATCAGCTCGACCCGGTTCGCGGCGAAGCGCGCGTCGCCCGGCTTCGGGGTCTCGAACGCGCCGCTGTGCAGCCCGGCCCGCGCCGCCGGCGGCAGCCGGATCGCGTAGCGGCGCAGGATGCGCAGCGCGTCGGCGCAGCTCGTCGGGTCGGGCACCGTCGGGCCGCTGCCGATGACCTCGGGCGCGTCGCCGGGCACGTCGCTGATCAAGAGCGTGTGCACCGGCGCCGGCGCGCAGGCCACCGCCAGCCGCCCGCCCTTGATCGCCGACAGGTGCTTGCGCACGCAGTTCATCTCGTCGATCGCCGCGCCGCTGGCCAGCAGCGCCTGGTTCAGCGCGCGCTTGTCGGCCAGGCTCAGCCCCGGCGCGGGCAGGCTCAGCAGCGCCGACGCGCCGCCGCTGATCAGGCACAGCACCAGATCGTCGGCGCCGACACCCGCGGCCAGCTCCAGCATGCGCTGCGCCGCGCGCTGCCCGGCCGCGTCGGGCACCGGGTGCGCGGCTTCGAGCACCTCGATCCGCGCCGGCGCGGCGCGGTAGGCCGGCGGCACGTGGCCGTAGCGGGTGACCACCAGCCCGGCCAGCGGCGCCGCCGTCGGCCAGGCCGCATCGACCGCTGCGGCCATCGCACCGCCGGCCTTGCCGGCGCCGAGCACCAGCGTGCGCCCGCGCGGCGGCGGCGGCAGATGACGAGCGAGGTCGTGCGCCGGCAGCGCACAGCGCACCGCGGCGTCGAACAGCGCGCGCAGGAACTCGCGCGGCTGGCTGCGCGGGTCCGGCGCGGCGGGCGGGTTCATCGCGCGGGGCCCACGCCCGACGAGCCGCGACGCGATGCGACGGACGAGATCGGGCCGTCGTACCGCGGCCGATAGCCGCCTCCGGCGCGGCTGCCGCCCGGGCGGCAGCGGGCAGCCGCAACCACGAGTCGGCGCGCTCCGGCGCCGCAAGCGGGCATGGCGGGCTGGTTCACGGCTGCTCAGCGGCCCGCCGGCGCCAGCGCCTGGCGCCAGCCCAGGCCGTCGACGGTGCGCCCCGCCGGCCGGTACTCGCAGCCGACCCAGCCGGCGTAGCCGATGCGGTCCAGCAGCGCGAAGATGAACGCGTAGTTGATCTCGCCGCTGCCCGGCTCGTGGCGCCCGGGGTTGTCGGCGACCTGCAGGTGCGCGATCCGCGGCAGGTGGCGCTGCAGCGTCGCTGCGAGCTCGCCCTCCATCCGCTGCGCGTGGTACAGGTCGTACTGCAGGTACGCGTTGTCGGCGCCGACCTCGTCGAGCAGCGCCAGCGCCTGCGCGCTGCGGCTGACGAAGTAGCCGGGCACGTCCCAGCTGTTGATCGGCTCGAGCAGCAGCTTCAGCCCCGCGCGGCGCAGCTCGGCCGCTGCGTAGCGCAGGTTCGCGACCAGCGTGCGCTGCGCCAGCGCCGGCTCGACGCCGGCCGGCACCCGGCCCGCCAGGCAGTTGAGCTGCGGCGCGCCGAGGGCACTCGCGTACGCCACTGCCTGCGCGACGCCGGCGCGGAATTCGTCGACCCGCGCCGGATCGCAGGCGATGCCGCAGTCGCCCGCCTCCCAGTCGCCGGCCGGCAGGTTGTGCAGCACCAGCCGCAGGCCGCTGGCACGCAGCCGCGCGGCGATCTCGGCGGCCGGCCACGCGTACGGGAACTGCAGCTCGACCGCGTCGAAGCCCGCCTGCGCGGCGGCGTCGAAGCGGTCGAGGAACGCGTGCTCGGCGAACAGCAGCGTCAGGTTGGCGGCGAACTTGGGCATCGATGCGGCTCGGGCGTGTCGGTCGGCAGGGTCGGCGCGGCGATCGGGGCCTGCGCCGCAGCGCCTGGGCGTCGGATCGTGCCTGCGCCCCCTGACGCCGCCGCGCGCGGATGCACCCCGAGGGTAGCCGATCGGCGCGCCGCGACCGCCCGGCGGCGCGCAAGCCCCGGCGCCGGTGGGCCCGCGCTGCGGCTCGCTACAGTGCCGCGATGCGCAGCGCCCGCGACCCGCTCCCCGGCCAGCGCGCGACCGGCATTCGTTGGCACGCGCGGCCGCAGCCGCGCGCTCGCGCTGCCGTCGCCGCCGGCAGCCGATCGTGACTGCCGCCGGGCACCCCGCCGCGGGCGCCGACGCGGGCGCCGACGCGGCGTCGGTGTCGCACCGCGCGATCCTGCGGATCGCGGTGCCGGTGATGCTGTCCAACCTGTCGACGCCGCTGCTCGGCCTGGTCGACCTGGCGGTGATCGGGCGGCTACCCGACCCCGCCTACATCGGCGCGGTCGCGCTGGGCGCGCTGATCTTCAGCTTCGTCTTCTGGGGTTTCGGCTTCCTGCGCATGGGCACCACCGGCCTGACCGCGCAGGCGCTGGGCGCCGGCGACGCGGCCGAGGTCCGCGCCGGCCTGGGCCGCGCGCTGCTGATCGCCGCGGTGATCGGGCTCGGGCTGATCGCGCTGCAGTGGCCGATCGGCGCAGTCGCGTTCGCGCTGCTCGACGGCAGCGCCAAGGTCGAGGCGCTCGCGCACGACTACTTCGCGGTGCGCATCTGGGCAGCGCCGGCGACGCTGGCCAACTACGCGCTGCTCGGCTGGTTCATCGGGCTGGGGCGGGCGCGCACCGCGCTGGCGCTGCAGCTGCTGCTGAACCTGGCCAACATGCTGCTGGACCTGCTGTTCGTGCTCGGCCTCGGCCTGGGCGTGGCCGGCGTCGCCGCGGGCACGCTGATCGCCGAGATGCTGGCCGCCGCGGCCGGGCTGGTGGCGGCGCGCCGACTGCTGCGCGAGGCCGGCGGCCGGGTGTCGTGGCCAGCGCTGCTGGAGCGCGCGCAGCTGCGGCGCGCACTCGCCGTCAACCGCGACATCATGATCCGCACGCTCGCGCTGATCCTGGTGTTCGTCTGGTTCACCGCGCAGGGCGCGCGCCAGGGCGACGTGCTGCTCGCCGCCAACGCGGTGCTGATGCAGTTCGTCGGCGTCGCCGCGTACTTCCTCGACGGCGTCGCCTTCGCCACCGAGGCGCTGGTCGGCCGCGCCGCCGGCGCCGCGCAGCGCGCGCTGCTGCGGCTCGCGCTGCGGCGGACCACGCTGTGGGCCGCGGCGCTGGCGCTGGCGGCGAGTCTCGCCTTCGCGCTGCTCGGCCCGGCGTTGATCGACCTGCTCAGCGTCGACCCCGGCGTGCGGCTGGCCGCGCGCCGCTACCTGCCGTGGGCCGCGCTCGCGCCGCTGGCGGGGGTGTGGAGCTTCCAGCTCGACGGCGCGTTCATCGGCGCGACCCGCACCGCCGACATGCGCAACGCGATGCTGCAGTCGCTGGCGCTGTTCCTGATCGGCTGGTGGCTGCTGCGGCCGCTCGGCAACCACGGGTTGTGGGCAGCGCTGTTCGTCAGCTACGCGGCGCGCACGCTGACGCTGTGGCGCTACCTGCCGGCGCTGCTGGGTGCCGTGCCGACACCGGCAGCGGCGCCGCCGCGCTGAACGCGC
>CAZKCJ010000165.1:0-6901 GCA_964550885.1 uncultured Rubrivivax sp.
GTCCCAGGCGACCGCGCCGGTGCTCGGGTTGCGAAAGCGCACCACCGGCTCGACCCCGGCCGGCGGCGCCGGCAGGACCTTGCCCGGCTCGGGCCGCCAGCGGCCGTCGTAGCGCGGCTTCGCGCCACGCGCACGCGCGGCGTCGCGCATCGCGTCCAGCTCGGCCGGCGTGCACCAGCAGCGGTAGGCGTCGCCGGCGGCCAGCAGCTGCGCGATCACCTCGCGGTAGCGCTCCACGCGCTGCATCTGGAAGTACGGGCCCTCGTCCCAGTCCAGCCCCAGCCAGCGCAGCGCGGCGACGATCTGATCGACCGCCGCCTGGGTCGAGCGCGCGACGTCGGTGTCCTCGATGCGCAGGATGAACTGGCCGCCGAAGTGCCGCGCGAAAGCCCAGCTGAACAGCGCGGTGCGCGCGGTGCCCAGGTGCAGGAAGCCCGTCGGCGACGGGGCGATCCGGGTGCGCACGCCGGTTGCGGCGGTCATCGTACGCCCCCTGTCGGCGCGCGTCGCTCGATCCGCATGCGGGCGCCGTGCCCCAACGGCCGGGCCGCGGCGCGCCGCGCGCCAATCGTTGACACGCTGCCCGGCGCACTCATGCCGCGGGCAGCCCGCGCTGCAGGTCGGCGATCAGGTCGTCGACCTCCTCCAGCCCCACCGCCAGCCGGATCAGTCCCTGCGTGATGCCGGCGGCCTGGCGCTGCTCCTCCGTCAGCCGCCCGTGGCTGGTGCTGGCCGGGTGGGTGATCGTGGTCTTGGTGTCGCCGAGGTTCGCGGTGATCGAGCAGATCCGGGTCGCGTCGATCAGCGCGAACGCGCGCCGGCGCGCCTCGTCGGCGTCGGCCGCGCGCAGCTCGAAGGCGACCACCGCGCCACCGACGCCGCCTTGCTGCGCCATCGCCAGCGCGTGCTGCGGGTGCGACGCGAGCGACGGGTGGTACACGCGCGCGACCTGCGGCTGGTCTTGCAGCCAGCGCGCGACCTGCAGCGCGCGCTCGCTCTGCGCGCGCATCCGGATCGACAGCGTCTCCAGCCCCTTGAGCACCACCCACGCGTTGAACGGCGACAGGCACATGCCGGCGCTGCGCATCACCGGCACGAAGCTCGCATCGAGCAGCTCACGCGGCCCGCACACCGCTCCGGCCATCACCCGCCCCTGCCCGTCCAGATACTTGGTGCCCGAGTGCATCACCAGGTCGGCGCCCAGCCGCGCCGGCTGCTGCAGCGCCGGCGAACAGAAGCAGTTGTCGACCACCAGCAGCGCGCCGCCGGCGTGCGCGACCTCGGCCAGCGCTGCGATGTCGCTGATCGTGGTCAGCGGGTTGCTCGGCGTCTCGGCGAACAGCAGCTTGGTGTTCGGCTGCATCGCCGCGCGCCAGGCGGCGGTGTCGCTCTGCGGCACGAAGCTGGTGGCCACGCCATAGCGCGAAAAGTCCTGGAACAGCCGGATGGTCGAGCCGAAGACCGCGTTCGAGCACAGCACGTGATCGCCGGCGCGCAGCAGGCCCAGCATGATCAGCAGGATCGCCGCCATGCCGCTGGCGGTGGCGACACAGGCCTCGGTGCCCTCGAGCGCGGCCAGCCGCCGCTCGAACATCGCCACCGTCGGGTTGCCGAAGCGGCTGTAGATGAAGGCGTCCTCCTGGTTGCCGAAGCGGCTGGCCGCGGTCTGCGCATCCGGGTGGACGAAGCTGCTGGTCAGGAACAGCGCCTCGGAGTTCTCGCCCCACGGCGACGCCGGCAGGCCGACCCGCACCGCCAGCGTGTCGGGGCCGGCGTCCGCCGGAAGCTCGCGCCGCGCGCGATCGCCGTTGCCTGTACTCATCCGTCTAGCTCCGGTAGCCCGCGCAGCGCCAGCGTGCGCGGCGCGGCGTCGCCGTCGTCATCGGCGGGCGGCAGCGGGGGGCGGGCCGCGGCTGTGGCCAGCCGCTGCAGGTCGACGTCGCCGGTGATGTAGCGGCCGTCGAAGCACGAGGCCTCGAGGCCGTCCAGCCGCGGCTGCAGCGCGCGCACCAGGTGCTGGATCGCGTCCACGTCCTGGTAGATCAGCGCATCGGCGCCGATGTACGCGCGGATCTGCTCGACGCTGCGGTCGGCGGCGATCAGCTCGGCGCGCGTGGGCATGTCGATGCCGTAGACGTTCGGGTAGCGCACCGGGGGCGCGGCCGAGGCCATGTACACCTTGGCCGCGCCGGCCTCGCGCGCCATCTGCACGATCTCGCGGCTGGTGGTGCCGCGCACGATCGAGTCGTCGACCAGCAGCACCCGCCGGCCGCGGAACTCCAGCCCGATCGCGTTGAGCTTCTGGCGCACGCTGCGCCGGCGCACCGCCTGCCCCGGCATGATGAAGGTGCGGCCGACGTAGCGGTTCTTCACGAAGCCCTCGCGGTACGGCCGGCCCAATTTGTGCGCGAGCTGCATCGCGCTCGGGCGGCTGCTCTCGGGAATCGGGATCACCACGTCGATCGCACTCGGCGGCATCGTCGAGATCACGCGCTGCGCCAGCGTCTCGCCCATGTTCAGCCGCGCCTGGTAGACCGAGATGCCGTCCAGCACCGAGTCGGGCCGCGCCAGGTACACGTACTCGAACAGGCAGGGGTTCAGCGTCGGCGCGGCCGCGCACTGCTGCGCGTGCACGCGGCCGTCGAGCTCGACCCAGATCGCCTCGCCGGGGGCGACGTCGCGCTCCAGCTGGTGGCCGGTGCCCTGCAGCGCGACCGACTCGCTGGCAACCATGAACTCGGCGGTGCCGTCGCGGCGCTGCGTGCCGAAGGCCAGCGGCCGGATGCCGTAGGGGTCGCGAAACGCGAGCAGCCCCTGCCCGGCGACCAGCGCGACCACCGCGTACGAGCCGCGCAGCCGCCGGTGCACCGCGCCGACCGCGCCGAACACCGCCGCCGGCGTCAGCGGGCCGCCGCCGGCGCTGCGGCCGAGCTCGTGCGCGAGCACGTTGATCAGCACCTCGCTGTCGCTGTCGGTGTTGACGTGGCGCCGGTCCACCGCGAACAGCTCGCGCTTGAGCGCCGCGGCGTTGGTCAGGTTGCCGTTGTGCACCAGCGCGATGCCGAAGGGCGCGTTCACGTAGAAGGGCTGCGCCTCCTCCTCGCTGTCGGCGCTGCCGGCGGTCGGGTAGCGCACCTGGCCGATGCCGGCGTTGCCCGGCAGCGCGCGCATGTTGCGCGTGCGGAAGACGTCGCGCACCATGCCGCGCGCCTTGTGCATGTAGCACTTGGCCTCCTGCATCGTGACGATGCCGGCCGCGTCCTGCCCGCGGTGCTGCAGCAGCAGCAGCGCGTCGTACAGCAGCTGGTTCACCGGCGCTGCACTGATCGCCCCGACGACGCCGCACATGTGCTGCCTCCTTGCTGCGTCGCCGGGTTCAGGCCGGCAGGTGCCGCGCCAGGTCGGCCGGCAGCAGCGGCTTGAGCTCGTGCAGCGCGACCTGCAGCCACTGTGCGCCGAGCGACGCATGCCAGTCGGGTGACTTGGCCGCTGGCGTCAGCGCGACCACGGTCGCCGCCGCGAGCAGCAGCACCACGCCGCGCACCAGCCCGAAGGCCGCGCCGAGCAGCCGGTCCACCCCCTTCAGCGGGGTCGCGCTGACCAGCAGCCGCACCAGCCGCGCGACCAGCGCGCAGCCGATCAGCACGACGACGAAGGCGGCGACGAAGCCGGCCCCGGCGTTCAGGCTGGAATCGGGCTCGCCCAGCGGCAGGTGCGGCGCCCACTGCGGCGCGAGCCACTGCGCGGCGAACCACGCGACCACCCAGCCGGCCAGCGCCAACACCTCGAGCAACAGCCCGCGCCACAGGCCGAACAGCGTCGACAGCAGCAGCGCGGCCAGCAGCGCGAGGTCGATCCAGCCGAGGTTGGCCATCACAGCTCCAGGATGCTCACCGGCAGCCCGGCCGCGCGGATGCGCGCGGCCGCCTTCTCGGCGTCATCGCGCGAACCGTAGGGACCGACGCGCACCCGGGTCTGCTTGACACCGTCGTTGTCGATCACCTGGATGTAGGTCTTCAGCCCGAGCCGCTCGACCTTGCGGCGCGCGTCGCGCAGCGCCGCCGCCTCGGCGTACGCGCCGGCCTGCACGACGAAGCGCGGCGCCTTCGCCGCCGCCGCTTCGTCGGCGGGCGTCTTGCCTTCGAGCAGCTCCAGCGCGCGCTGCGCGTCGCGCCGCTGCTCGTCGCTGCGTGGCGGCGCCGCACGCTCGGGCGCGGTCTTCGCCGGTGCGGCGGCCGGGGTCGGCGTCGCCGGCGCTGGCGCGTTGGCTGCGGGTGCGGCAGGCGGCTCGTCGGCTGGCGCTGCGGGCACCGGCGCGGGCGACGGCGCGGGCGACGGCGCGGGCGACGGCGGCGACACCGGCGCTGCCGGCGCGTCGGCACGCGGCGGCGCCAGCGGCGGCGCCGAGTCCTTCGACGGGATCTCGATCGGCAACCCGACGTCGATCGGCCGCGGCCGCGTCTCGAACACCAGCGGGAACGCGACGATGCCGATGCCCACCAGCACCGCCGCCCCGATCAGCCGCCGGCGTGCGCGCGTGCGCGCGGTCTGCACCAGGGCCGGCTCGTCGGCAGCGGCAGCCGCCACGGATGATTCTTTACGCTTGGACAAACGCGGACTCGGGCGTCGGCAGGCAGTGGAAGCAGCTCGCGGCGCCTGCGCAGCACCCGGCCGAAGATCGGGCGAGCGCGCTGCAGAAATCGTCGCGGCGACGGCGGCCGGCGCTCAGCGGCCCTTGCGCCAGCGTTCGGTGCCGTCCTTCAGCACGCCGCCAACGGTCAGGAAGGAGCCGAAGACGACGATTCTATCAACCGGGGTCGCCGCCTCCAGCGCTGCGGCCAGCGCCTGCTCCGGCGACGCGTGGCGGCTCAGGCCCGCGGTCGTGCCGCCCGGCTGGCGGCGCAGCGCGGCCTCGAGCGTCGCCGCGGTGGCGGCGCGCGGCAGCGGCAGCTCGCACAGGTACCAGTGGTCGACCAGCGGCTGCAGCGGCTGCAGCATGCCGGGCACGTCCTTGTCGGCCATCGCGCCGAAGACCGCATGCGTGTGCGCGAACTTGCCCATCCCGCGCAGGTTGTGCGCGAGCACCGCGGCCGCCTGCGGGTTGTGGGCGACGTCGAGCACCAGCGCCGGCACGCCGGGCACGGTCTGGAAACGCCCCGGCAGGTCGACCGCGAGCAGGCCCTGGCGCACCGCCTGCGCGCCCACCGGCAGCCGCTCGGCCAGCGCCTCGAACACCGCGAGCACGCCGCTCGCATTCAGCAGCTGGTTCGCGCCGCGCAGCGCTGGGTGCGCGAGGCCGTGGTAGCGCCGCTGGCGGCCGCGCCACCACCACTGCAGGCGGTCGCCGCCGTGGCCGAAGTCGCGCCCCGCGCACCACAGGTCCGCGCCCAGCGCCTGCGCGTGGGCCACCACGCTCGTCGGCGGCTGCGGGTCGGCGACCACCGCCGGGCGGCCGGCGCGCATGATCTGCGCCTTCTCGCGGCCGATGCTCTCGCGGTCGGGCCCGAGGATCGCGCAGTGGTCCAGGTCGATGCTGGTCAGCAGCGCGCAGTCGGCGTCGAACGCGTTGACCGCATCGAAGCGACCACCCAGGCCGACCTCGAGCACCACCAGGTCCAGCGGCACCGCCGCGAGCGCGCGCAGCAGCGCGAGCGTGGTGAACTCGAAGTAGCTCAGCGGCATGCCGGCGCGCGCCTGCTCGACCGCCGCGAAGTGCGGCAGCAGCTGCTCGGCGGCGACCATCCGGCCGCCGATGCGGCAGCGCTCCTCGAAGCGCACCAGGTGCGGGCTGCCGTACACGCCGACCCGCCAGCCGGCGGCGCGCGCGATCGCGTCGAGCATCGCGCAGCTCGAGCCCTTGCCGTTGGTGCCGCCGACCGTGACCACCGCGGCGTCGAAGCCGATGCCCAGGCGCTCGCGCACGCTGCGCACCCGCTCGAGCGTGGCCGGCACCGCGGCCGGATGCAGCTGCTCGCAGTGCGCGAGCCAGTCGGCCAGGGTCTGCGGTCGGTTCATCGGCGCAATGCTACGGGCACGCGCTGCACCGGCGCGCCGCGCAGCGAAATGCAACCGGCGGCCCGCGGGCCGCCGGTGGCTGCGGCCGGCGCGTCGCAGCGCCGGCCGATCGCGGTTGCTCAGGCCTTGCGCGCGCGCCGACGGGCGACGAAGCCGAGCACGCCGAAGCCGGCGAGCACCATCGCGTACGCGCTGGGCTCGGGCACCGGGGTCGTCACCAGCAGGTTCTGGCGCTCCCGGCTGTACAGCTGGTCGACCGTGACCGTGATCGCGGTGCCCTGGATCGTGGCCCAGTTGACCGCGTTCAGCGCGGTCTGCGTGGCGGCGTTGGTGCTGCTGGCCGTGAAGGTGCCGCCGGTGAAGTCGTAGCTGCTGCCGGTCTCGTTCAGGATCTCCCAGACCACCGCCTGCGCCGCGGCCGAGGTCGCTGCATCCGTCGGCATGCCCGAAGCCGCGAAGTACGACAGCGCGCGGTTCAGGTCCTGCGACTTGGTCGCACCCCAGGCGGCGGCGCCGCTGACGATGCTGAAGTCGCTGTAGGTTCCGCCGAAGCCGATCGTCTGCGTCAGCTCGGTGCAGTAGGTGGTGAACGAGCTGCCGTTGAGCAAGCCGGTGTACTGCCCGGCCGGGCCGTTGTAGCTGGGCACGCTGACGTTCAGCGACGTGGCCGGCGAGTAGGTGAAGCCGGTGAGTTGGACCGTATCGGCCTGCGCGGCCAGCGCCGCGCCGCCCAGGGCCAGGACCGCAGCTGCGCGGATCAGGGAATGAGACATGGTGTGAGTGCTCCGTGGGTTGATCGCCCGAAACCATTTCGTGACGATGCGCGGCACTCTAGGCCGAACTTTGACCGCTGAACGCGCCGCAGAGCAAGCATCGGCGCGGGTTT
>CAZKCJ010000166.1:0-6889 GCA_964550885.1 uncultured Rubrivivax sp.
TTCCTGCCGACCTACACCGCCGGCGGCTCGACCCTGGCCGAGCGCAACCCGGACATCGTGCGCTTCGACGCCCCCTTCACCGGCGAGCCGATGCACGCGGTGCGCGCGCTCGCGCCCGACGTGACGATCGTGCACGCGCAGCGCGCCGACGCCGCCGGCAACGCCCACCTGTGGGGCAACCTCGGCGTGCTGCCCGATGCGGTGCACGCGGCCGCGCGGGTGATCGTGGTGGCCGAACGGATCGTCGCGCCGCGGCGGATCGCGAGCGACCCGAACCGCACGATCGTGCCCGGCTTCCTGGTGTGCGCGGTGGTCGAGCAGCCGTTCGGCGCACACCCGTCGCCGGTGCAGGGGCACTACAACCGCGACCACGCCTGGTACCGCGAGTACCACCAGGCGACCCGCAGCCGCGCCGGCTTCGAGGCCTGGCTCGATCGCTGGGTGCTGGGCGTGCCCGACCACGCCGGCTACCTCGAGCGGGTGGGGCAGGAGCGGTTGGACGCGCTGCGCGTGCGGCGGCACGCGTGGTCGGCGCGCGCCGACTTCGGCAGCTGAGCGGGCCGCCGGCGCCAAGGGGCCGCGGCCCGGTGCGATCTGCGCCCCGGAGCTTGCGACCACGAGCAAACGGGCCCCGGATGCGGGGCCCGTTGCTTCTGCGGCGCGGGCCGCGGGGATCAGGCCTGGCGGCGGCGGCGCAGCACCACGCCCAGCAGGCCCAGCCCGCCCAGCGCCAGCGCGTACGACGACGGCTCGGGCACCGCGCTGATGTTGCTGATCTCGATCGCGTTGCTGTTCGGGCTCTGGAACGCGATCTGCGCGATCGTCTCGCCGCCGATCGTCGTGAAGTTCAGGTACGACGCGTGCCCCTGGTTGCCGCCGAGCGCGATGCCCAGCGCCGAGGCCACGTCCGAGCCGCTGTACCAGGTGCTGCCGGCGGAAGTGGTGACCAGGAACGAGTTGTAGCTGTCGGGCGAGCCCCACAGGAAGCTCACGCCGGTGGTGCCGGCGCCCAGCGTCAGCACCGCGTCACCGCCGCCGTTGTTGGCGTTGCTCGGGCCGGCGGCGAGCCAGTTGCCCGAAGTCAGGATCGACGGCGAGCTGTTCTCGGGCCGCGCCGCGGTCGACGGGAAGTTGTCGCCCTGCGCGTAGATCGCGCCGCCGCTGAGGTTGGCCGACGACAGCGCGAGGAAGCTGCCCCCCAGCGAGCCACTGCCCAGGATCGGCGCTGCCTGCACGCTCGCACCCAGCGCCAGCCCGGCGGCGGCGAAGATCCACTGAAACCTGCTCTTCATCTGCGTTCTCCCTGCGGCCCCTTGCCGCAAACCTGCCCGAAATGGACAGGCGCGATCGTCCCGGGCGCGGGCTCCGTCGACCATCCCCGGACCCGGGGGAGCACGCGGTAGTCCTGCACGCTTCGCGCGCGAAAGCGCGCGGGGCGTGCGCTATGCAACGCGGCCGGTGTGTAACGACGATCGGCGCACCGGCTCGCGGCGCGCGCGTGCGACGGATCTGCGCTGCGCGTGCTGCTTGAGCTGGCGGGTGCTGCCGTGCGCTGCGTGTGCTGCCGCGTGCTGCGTGAGTTGCGCGAGCTATCAGCGTCGGGTGCGTTACGCGAGCTGCGCAGGCCGCGCACGCTGCGCAGGCTGCGTGCATGAGACACCCTGCGCTCGCTTGCTCGCCGTGCGCCAGCGACTCGATGCACTCGCGGCGCACCGGGTGGCTGCACGCCCTGTTCGCAATACGCCGCTCGCAGCCCGCAGCGCGAAGTTCGCAGCACGCCGACGCAATCGACGCGACCCGCGGACGGGGTCTGCGGGCGCGGCCGGCAGCGCAGGCCGCTGCGCGCCGCGCTACATCAGCATCGTGTTGCGGATCAGGCCGACGCCGATGCCTTCGAGCACGAAGCTGTCGTCGTCGGGCGGCACGCGAATCGTCTGGAAGTCGGGGTTCTCGGGGATCAGCTCGACCCCGGCCTTGGTGCGGCGGAAGCGCTTGACCGTGACCTCGTCGCCGAGCCGCGCGACCACGATCTGGCCGTTCTTCGCGTCGCGCGCGCGCTGCACCGCGAGCAGGTCGCCGTCGAGGATGCCGGCGTCGCGCATGCTCATCCCGCGCACCTTCAGCAGGTAGTCGGGCCGGCGCTGGAACATGCCGGCTTCCATCAGGTAGGTCTGGTCGATGTGCTCCTGCGCGAGGATCGGCGAGCCGGCCGCGACCCGCCCGACCAGCGGCAGGCTCAGCTGCGCGAGGCTGGGCAGCGGCAGCGTGTACTGCCGCCCGATCTGGTTGAAGCGCGCGGCGTTGAGCGCGCGCAGTGTGTCAGACTGAAGCCGGATGCCGCGCGACGTGCCGCTCACCAGTTCGATCACGCCCTTGCGCGCCAGCGCCTGCAGGTGCTCTTCGGCGGCGTTGGCCGAGCGGAAGCCGAGTTCGGCGGCGATCTCGGCGCGGGTCGGCGGCGCGCCGGTGCGCTCGATTGCGCTTTCGATCAGGTCGAGCACCTGCTGCTGTCGGTCGGTGAGCTTCGGGCCTTCGATCATTGGCTGGGGCTCAGCGCTGCGCTGACGAGCTGTCCAGTACCTGTATTTTCATACAGATCGGAAGCGAATGCAAAAGGATGCAAGCAAGGTGGTGGTGCTGGGCACCGGCGGCACGATCGCCGGGCTGCGCAGCGCGCAGGAGCACGGCGGCTACCGCGCCGGCCAGCTCGGTGTCGACCGGCTGCTCGCGCAGCTGCCGGCCGCGGTCGCGGTCGACGTCGAGACCCGGCAGCTCGCGCAGATCGACAGCAAGGACGCCGACGCGGCCTTCTGGCAGCTGCTGGCCACCGGGGTCGCGGCGCAACTCGCACGCGCCGAGGTGCGCGCGGTGGTGGTCACGCACGGCAGCGACACGCTCGAGGAGAGCGCGTACCTGCTGCACCGCGTGCTCGCGCCGGCCAAGCCGGTGGTGTTTACCGCGGCGATGCGCCCGGCCGACGCCGTCCAGGCCGACGGCCCGCGCAACCTGGCGGACGCGCTGACGCTGGCGACCACGCCGGTGGCAACCGGGGTGCTGGTGGTGATGGCCGGCAGCGTCCACGCCGCGCCGGGCCTGCGCAAGCTGCACCTGCACCGGCTCGATCCGTTCGACTCAGTCGATGCCGGCCCGCTGGGGCGAATCGCGGACGGGCGCTTCATCGCGCAGCGCCCGTGGCCCGCAGGCGCGGCGCTGGGGCTGCGGGCGATCGAGCGCCCGGCGGCCGGGTGGCCGCGGGTGGCGATCGTGCTCAGCCACGCCGGCGCCGACGGCGGCGTGGTCGACGCGCTGCTGGCACAGCCGCCGGCGCAGCGGGTTGCCGGCCTGATCGCCGCCGGCACCGGCAGCGGCACGCTGCACGCCGGCCTCGACGCCGCGCTGCGGCGCGCGCAGCAAGCGGGAGTCGTCGTCCGCCGCAGCAGCCGCTGCGGCGGCGTGGTCGGCGACAGCGCTGACGCGCTGCCGGCGGCGCGGGCGGCCACACCGGTGCAGGCGCGGATCGACCTGCTGCTCGAGCTGTTGATGCGGGATGAAGCACCAGCCTGACGGCGCGGGTCGCTGGCCGGCGACGGGGCGGACGGCGCAGCGTCCGCGGCGGTGACCAGCGCGCCGGCGCCGGCGGGTGCAGGCCAGTGCATCGTCGACGCTGAGCGCTGCGCGTCCGGCGACTGCGGCACGCTCGCCGGCATTCGTGGGGCTCCGAGCCCACGCCCGCAACTCGATCGAGGC
The DNA here is from genome assembly GCA_964550885.1 of uncultured Rubrivivax sp. Classification (GTDB taxonomy): domain Bacteria; phylum Pseudomonadota; class Gammaproteobacteria; order Burkholderiales; family Burkholderiaceae_C; genus Rubrivivax. The sequence goes on from CAZKCJ010000166.1 coordinate 3,748, forward strand.
GGCTGATAGCCAGCCGTATCAGCCGTCCTCCACCCGGCGGTGCGCTTCGAGCTCGGTCTGCAGTTCGAGCCAGCGCTCCTCCAGCACGTGCGTCTCGGCGCCGATGTGCGCGAGCCGTCGGCCCAGTTCGGCGAAGTCGGCGCCGGCGGGATCGGCGAGGGCGGCTTCGACTTCGGCCTTCTCGGCGGCCAGCCGCGCGAGCTTGTCGTCGATCTGCTTCAGCTCAACCCGCAGCGGCCGCGTCGCCTCGGCCTGCTGCGCGCGCGTGCGGCGCTGCGCCTGCCGGTCGCCGCGGCTGCCGGCGGGCGTCGCCTGCGGCAGTTGGCCGGACTTCGCGGCGGCGGTGGATCTCGGGTCAGCGGTCGATCGCTGCGCTGCGGCCGCGCTCGCCGCCGACGCTGCGCGCGCAGCCGCCGCCGCGCGGGCTGGCAGATCCGTCGCGGCTGCAGCCAACGCTGTGCCGGGCGTTGTGCGCGACTTCGAAACCGATGGTGCGATCGACGGCGCCGGGGGCAGCGGCGCCGCCGCCTCCCCGCGGGCACGCGTGCGCGACAGCTCGAGCAGCCAGCGCTGGTAGTCGTCGAGGTCGCCGTCGAAGGGCTGCACGCGGCCGCCGGCGACCAGCCAGAACTCGTCGCAGACCTCGCGCAGCAGCGCGCGGTCGTGGCTGACCAGCATCACCGTGCCCTCGAACTCGTTGAGCGCGATCGACAGCGCTTCGCGCGTCGTCAGATCGAGGTGGTTGGTCGGCTCGTCGAGCAGCAGCAGGTTGGGGCGCTGCCACACCAGCATGGCCAGCACCAGCCGCGCCTTCTCGCCGCCCGACAGCGTGCCCACCGGCTGCTGCACCATGTCGCCGGAGAACTGGAAGCGGCCGAGGAAGTCGCGCAGCTCCTGCTCGCGCCCCGGCGGCCCGAGGTCACGCGCCAGCCGCACCAGGTGCGCGAGCGGCCCGTCGGCTAGCTGCAGCAGGTCCAGCTCCTGCTGCGCGAAGTAGCCGATGACCAGGCCCTTGCCTTCGGTGATGCGCCCGGCCAGCGGCGGCAGCACGCGCGCGATCGTCTTGACCAGCGTGGACTTGCCCTGGCCGTTGGCACCCAGGATGCCGATGCGCTGGCCGGCGAGCACCGAGCGGTCGATGCCGCCGACGACCATGCGCTCGCCGTAACCGCAGGCCAGGCCCTCGAACGCGAGCATCGGGTTGGGCAGGCTCGCCGGCTCGCGGAACTCGAACGTGAAGTCGGCCGCGGTCAGCACCGGCGCGAGCCGCTCCATCCGCGCCAGTGCCTTCACGCGGCTTTGCGCCTGGCGCGCCTTGGTCGCCTTTGCGCGGAAGCGGTCGATGAAGCGCTGCAGGTGGGCGATGCGCTCCTGCTGCTTCGCGTACGCCGCCTGCTGCAGCGCGATGCGCTCGGCGCGCATCTCCTCGAAGGCGCTGTAGTTGCCGCCGTAGCGCGTGAGCGTCTGCTCGTCCAGGTGCACGGTGACGCGGCTGATCGCGTCGAGGAACTCGCGGTCGTGGCTGATCACGACGAGCGTGCCCTCGAAGCGCTGCAGCCAGGCTTCGAGCCACACCAGCGCGTCCAGGTCAAGGTGGTTGGTGGGCTCGTCGAGCAGCAGCAGGTCGGCCGGGCACATCAGCGCGCGCGCCAGCTGCAGCCGCATGCGCCAGCCGCCGGAAAAGCTGCTCACCGGCGCGTCGAGCTGCGCGTTCGCGAAGCTCAGGCCGAGCAGCAGTGCTTGCGCGCGCGCACGCGCGTCGAAGGCGCCGGCCTCGTCGAGCGCCAGGTGCGCGTCGGCGATCGCGTGGCCGTCGCCGGCGGCCTCGGCCGCGGCCAGCGCGGCCAGCGCCTGCTGCAGCCGGCCGTCGCCCTGCAGCACGAAATCGGTGGCGCCGTCGCTGGTCTCGGGCATCGACTGCGCGACTTCGCCGATCACCCAGCGCGGCGGGATCTCGACCTCGCCCGCATCGGCGTGCAGCCGGCCGGCGAGCAGCGCGAACAGGCTCGACTTGCCGGCGCCGTTGCGCCCGATCAGGCCGACCTTCTCGCCCGGCTGCAGCGTCAGGTTGGCGCCTTGCAGCACCACCTTCACGCCGCGGCGCAGCGTCAGCTCGCGCAGCGTGATCACGCGAGCTGCTCCCGGCTCAGCAGCAGCACCTGGTCGTCGCCGGCGCTGGTGGCCAGCCACAGCGGCGCCGCCTGCGCGAACGCGGCTTCGAAGTGCGCGCGCTCGTGGCCGATCTCGAGCACCAGCGCGCCCTGCGGCGCCAGGTGCGCGGCGGCGCCGGCCAAGAGGGTGCGCACGAAGTCCATGCCGTCGCGGCCGCCTGCGAAGTTGCCGTCGAGCGCCGCCGCCGGCTCGGCGCGGTACTCGGGCGGCAGCGCCGCCATCGACGCGGCGTTGACGTAGGGCGGGTTGCACAGGATCAGGTCGTAGGCGCCGTCGGCCGCAGCCAGGCCGTCGCCGCGGCGCAGCCGAATGCGGCCCGCGAGCGCATGGCGCTCGAGGTTGCGCGCGGCGACCGCGAGCGCGTCGGCCGACAGGTCGGTGGCATCGACCACGGCATCGGGCCAGGCCAGCGCCGCCAGCACTGCGAGGCTGCCGCCGCCGGTGCACAGGTCGAGCACGCGCCGCGGCTCGGCACCCAGCCAGGCGTCGAGCGTGCCGTCGGCCAGCACCTCGGCGATCAGCGAGCGCGGCACGATCACGCGCTCGTCGACGAAGAAGGGCAGGCCTTGCAGCCAGGCCTCGCCGGTCAGGTAGGCCAGCGGCTTGCGCGTGGCGATGCGCTGCTCGACGAGCGCCTCGACCGCCGCCAGCTCGGCCGGTGCGAGCACGCGCGCGGCCACGCCGTCCAGGTCGTCCAGCGGCAGGCGCAGGCGCCACAGCACCAGCCAGACCGCCTCGTCGAAGGCGTTGGCGGTGCCGTGTCCAAAGCAAACGCCCGCCTGCTGAAGGCGGGCGCTGCTGCGCTCGACCAGTTCGATCAGCGTCACGCCAGCAGCGCCTCCAGCGTGCGCCGGTAGACGTTCTTCAGGCGCTCGATGTCGTCCACTGCGACGCGTTCGTCCACCTTGTGGATGGTCGCGTTGACCGGGCCGAACTCGACCACCTGCGGGCAGATGCGCGCGATGAAGCG
>CAZKCJ010000167.1:0-6885 GCA_964550885.1 uncultured Rubrivivax sp.
CATCGCGCGCCAGCCGATCCCGGTGGTGCCGGCGGCGCACTACACCTGCGGTGGCGTGGTCACCGACCTGGAAGGCCGTACCGATCTGCCGGGGCTGTTCGCGGTGGGCGAGGCCACCTACACCGGCCTGCACGGTGCCAACCGGCTGGCGAGCAACTCGCTGCTCGAATGCGTGGTGGTCGGCGCCAGTTGCGCCGCGCGCATCCTGCAAACGGCCGCCGTGCCCGACGCCAGCGTGCCCGACTGGGACGAAAGCCAGGTCGAGGACGCCGACGAGCAGGTGGTGATCTCGCACAACTGGGACGAGCTGCGGCTGCTGATGTGGAACTACGTCGGCATCGTGCGCACCACCCGCCGGCTCGAGCGCGCGCTGCACCGCATCGAGCTGCTCAAGGGCGAGATCGACGAGTACTACGCGAACTTCCGCGTCAGCCGCGACCTGCTCGAGCTGCGCAACCTGGTGGTGTGTGCGGAGCTGATCGTGCGCTCGGCGCTGATCCGGCGCGAGAGCCGCGGCCTGCACTACAGCCGCGACTTCCCGGCGGCGCTGCCGGTCAGCTTCCCGACGGTGCTGACCCGCCCGGCGCGCAGCGAACCGCGCGGCGCGCGGCCGAAGCGCCCCGCGGTCTAGCCGGTCACGCGCATCGAGTAGTCGATCGCGCGCAGGTCCTTGGTCAGCGCGCCGATCGAGATCCGGTCGACGCCGGTGGCCGCAATCTCGGCCAGCCGCTCGAGCGTGACCCCGCCCGAGACCTCGAGCAGCGCGCGCCCGGCGCCGAGCGCGACCGCGTCGCGCACCTGCGCCAGCGTGAAGTTGTCGAGCAGCACGCTGCCGGCGCCGGCGGCAAGCGCCTGCTGCAGCTGCGCCAGCGTCTCGACCTCGATCTGGATCTCGACCCCGGCGTGCAACGCGCGCGCGGCCTGCAGCGCCTGGGCGACGCCGCCGGCGGCGGCGATGTGGTTCTCCTTGATCAGGATCCCGTCCCACAGCGCGATCCGCTGGTTGCGCCCGCCGCCCACGCGCACCGCGTACTTCTGCGCCTGACGCAGCCCGGGCAGGGTCTTGCGCGTGTCCAGGATCGCGCAGCCCCGCGGGTTCGGCGACACGCCGGCGATCGCCTGCACGTGGCGCCGCACCGTGGTCGCGGTGCCGCTGAGCAGCTGCAGGAAGTTCAGCGCCGGGCGCTCGGCGCTGAGCAGCGCGCGCGCCTCGGCGCGGATCCGGCAGACGACGCTGCCAGCGACGAGGGCCGCGCCCTCGGGCTGCAGCCAGTCGATCCGCGCAGCGGGGTCGAGCGCGGCGAACACGCCGTCGAACCAGTCGCGCCCGCACAGCACCGCGTCCTCGCGCACCAGCACCTGCGCGTCGGCCGGGCGGCCGCCCGGCACCAGCTGCGCGGTCCAGTCGCCGGTGCCCAGGTCCTCGCGCAGCGCGTCGGCGATGTTGCGCCGGCGCGCCTGCTCGAGGCTCTCGTTGGCGTCGAACTTCATGCGGCGCCGATGTTGGCGACGAAGCCGGCGCGTGCCGGCGCCACGCCCGGCGGATGGGTGCGCACGAAGTCGAGCATGCGCTCGATGCAGCCCAGCGCCTGGCTGCGGGTGGGCTCGGGCACGTGGACCTCGCCGCTGCCGCGGTCCAGGCAGCCGATCACGCCCTGCAGCGCGTTCATCGCCATCCACGGGCAGTGCGCGCAGCTCTTGCAGGTGGCGCTGTCGCCGGCGGTCGGCGCCTCGATCAGCGTCTTGCCCGGCGCCAGCTGGCGCATCCGGTGCATCAGCCCGCGGTCGGTCGCGATGATGTACTCGGGCGCGCTGCCCTCGACCACCGCCTTCAGCAGCTGCGAGGTCGAGCCGACCACGTCGGCCTGCGCGATCACCCCCGACGGCGACTCCGGGTGCACCAGCACCATCGCCTGCGGGTGCTGCTCGCGCAGCAGCTCGAGCTCGACCGCCTTGAACTCGTCGTGCACGATGCACTCGCCGCGCCACAGCAGCATGTCGGCGCCGGTCTGCTCCTGGATGTAGTGGCCCAGGTGGCGGTCGGGCGCCCACAGGATCTTCTGGCCCTGCGCGTGCAGGTGGCTGACGATCGCCAGCGCGCAGGAGCTGGTGACCATCCAGTCGGCGCGCGCCTTCACCGCCGCGCTGGTGTTCGCGTAGACCACCACCTGGCGGTCGGCGTGCGCGTCGCAGAAGGCGGCGAACTCGTCGGCCGGGCAGCCCAGGTCGAGCGAGCAGGTGGCCTGCAGGTCGGGCATCAGCACGCGCTTGTCGGGCGACAGGATCTTCGCGGTCTCGCCCATGAAGCGCACGCCAGCGACGACCAGCGTGCGCGCCGGGTGGTCGCGGCCGAAGCGCGCCATCTCGAGCGAGTCGGACACGATCCCGCCGGTGGCCAGCGCCAGGTCCTGGACGTCGCCGTCGACGTAGTAGTGGGCAACGAGCACCGCGTCGCGCGCCTTCAGCAGCGCCGCGGCCAGCGCGATCGCGGCGTCGCGCTCGGCCGGGCCGAGCTTGGGCGGCACCTTCGCCCAGGCCTGGGCGACGCTGACCGCGCCGCCGGCGTCCTGCCGGCTGTAGTCGTACGCACGTTGGGGCTGGGTCATCACGGTGCTCCGTTGAAGTCCGAGGGGGAGGGTGCTCAGCCCAGGAAGCGTCGCGGCGGCGCGCCGACCGAGCGCCGGACCATCGCGCTGAAGGCGCTGGGGCTGGTGTAGCCGAGTTCGCTCGCGATGCGGCTCATCGGCAGCCGCCGCCCGGCCAGCGACACCGCCTTGGCCAGCAGCACCTGCTGGCGCCACTGCGCGAAGGTGGTGCCGAGCTCGGCGCGGAACAGGCGCGCGATCGTGCGTGGGCTGGCGCCGCTGTCGTGCGCCCAGGCCTGCAGGGTCGCGTGCCGGGTGGGCGCGGCCAGCACCGCCTCGCACAGGTGGCGCAGCCGCTTGTCGCGCGGCAGGTCGACGCCCAGGCGCACCGCGCGCGCACGCAGCAGTTCGTCGAGCACCAGGCTGGCCAGGCTGCGTTCGCGCAGGTCGGCGCGGCGCGGGCCCGGCTCCACCGGCAGGTGCAGCACCAGCTCGCGCAGCAGGCTCGACACCTCGAGCACCCGGCACTCGCGCCAGCGCGGGTCGTCGCCGGCGGCGGCCGGCTGCGGCCCGCAGTGGCCCGCCGGCTGGTGGATGTAGATCGTGCGCAGCTCGGCGTCCTCGACCACGTTGACCTGGTGCTCCACAAGTGGCGGGATCCACAGCGCGCGCGACGGCGGCACGATGTAGGTGCCGTCGCCCGCGTTGACCCGCACCACCCCGGTGGCCGAGAAGGCCAGCTGCGCCCACGCGTGCCGGTGCGGCTCGACCCGGGTGTCGGCGCGCAGGTGGCTTTCGCGGCAGCGCACCGGGTTGTCGGCGGTGGGCTCGTGCCGCAGCGCGGGCTCGTACAGCGAGGCGGTCATGCGCGGTGCGCAGATGGCAGCTTTGCGACAGAAGTTGACGGGCTATCGTAACTCGGCCGCGATGCCCGCGCCTACGATGCACCGATGAGCTCGTCGACCCTGCCCGCAGGTGCTGCTGCGGCGTCGCTGCGCAAGGACGCCGCGTTGATCGGGCTGATCGGCGTCGCGCACAGCATCAGCCACTTCAGCCAGCTCCTGCTGGCGCCGCTGTTCCCCTGGCTGAAGGACGCGTTCGGCGTCAGCTTCGCGCAGCTAGGCTTCCTGCTGACGATCTTCTTCGTCGTCTCCTGCGCGGTGCAGGCGCTGTCGGGCTTCCTGGTCGACCGCTACGGGCCGCGGCCGGTGCTGTTCGGCGGCCTGGCGCTGGTCGGCGTCGCGGCGCTGGGCTATGCATCGGCGCACAGCTACTGGACGCTGGCGGCGTTCTCGGTGGTCGGCGGCGTCGGCAACGGCGTGTTCCACCCGGTCGACTACAGCCTGATCAACCGCAAGGTCGCCCGGCAGCGGCTGGGCCACGCGTACAGCGTGCACGGCATCAGCGGCAGCCTGGGCTGGGCGCTGGCGCCGGCGCTGCTGGTGCCAATCACGATCGCCGCGTCGTGGCGGGTCGCGCTGCTGTGCGCGGCGGCGCTCGCGTTCGTGGTGCTGGCGCTGCTGCTGGTCAAGCGCGAAATGCTGCACCTGGAGCCGAGCGACCGGCAGCCTGCGCCGGGCGGCGCCACGGCGGCGGGCGGTGCGGCCGCCGCCGAGGGCGCGCTGGACTTCCTGCGGATTCCGGCGGTGTGGGTCTGCTTCGGCTTCTTCTTCTTCTACGCCGGTGCGCTGTCGATCGTGCAGGCCTTTGCGCCGCAGGCCGCCGGGCGGCTGCACCAGGTGTCGACCGAGCTCGCGGCGATGTGTCTGACGATCTACATGGTCTGCGCGGCCGGCGGCATGGTGATCGGCGGCTTCCTCGCGCGCGACGTCGAGCGCTGCGAGCGGATCGTCGGCGTGGCCTTCGGCGTGGCCGCGGTGATCGCGCTGGTGCTGGGCTTCGCGACGCTGCCGGTACTGGCGGTGCCGGTGCTGTTCGGGCTGCTCGGGCTGACCTCGGGCAGCGCCGGGCCGTCGCGCGACCTGCTGGTCAAGCGTGCGTCGCCCGAGAACGCCACCGGCCGCGTCTACGGCGTGGTCTACGCGGGGCTGGACATCGGCCAGGCGGTGGTGCCGCTGTTCGTCGGCGTGCTGATGGACCACGGCGCCTACCGCAGCGTGTGGCTGGTGCTGGCGCTGCTGCTGTGCGTGCTGGTGGTCAGCGCGTTCAACGTCGGCCGGCGCGGCCGCAGCGCGGCGCTGCAGCCGGCCTGAAGCCGCGCGGGCGCCCGCGGCGCTGCGGGTTGGCGGGCCTGCGGCCGGGCGAAGGTCTGCGGCCGGGCGAAGGTATAACGCAGGCAGTCGAACTGCCTGGAGACGACCGATGACCGCGCCTGTTGCCACCTGCGACCTGTGTGACGCGCACAAGGGCGACACCGACGGCGCCTTTCGCGTGCTGCCGCCCGTGTTCCGCGACTTCGGCGCGCGCCGCGCGTTCAGCGGCCCGGTGAGCACGGTCAGGTGCTTCGAGGACAACACGCAGCTCAAGGCGGCGGTCGAGTCGCCGGGGCAGGGGCGGGTGCTAGTGGTCGACGGTGGCGGCTCGCTGCGACGCGCGCTGCTCGGCGGCAACCTCGGTGCGGCCGCGGCGAAGAATGGCTGGGCCGGGGTGGTGATCGACGGCGCGGTGCGCGACGTCGCCGAACTCGCGCTGTGCGAAGTCGGCATTCGCGCGCTGGCGCCGATCCCGCTGCCGACCGAACGCAAGGGGCAGGGCGAGCGCGACGTGGCGCTGCTGATCCGCGGCGTGTGGGTGCGGCCGGGTGACTGGCTGTACGCCGACGCCGACGGCATCGTGCTGCTGCCGCAGGCGGTCGGCGCGTGAGCGAAGAGCCCGGCGCCTGGCAGGTGGTGCCGTCGACGCCCGAGCAGATCGAGGCGGCGGCGCGCGACTGCCGGCGCATGGTGTCGCGGCGCGCGCTGTTCGCGGCCGGGGTGTCGGCGGTGCCGGTGCCCGGGGTCGACTGGGCGACCAACATCGGCGTGCTGCTCAAGCTGCTGCCCGACATCAACGAGCGCTTCGGCCTGAGCCCGCAGCAGATCGAGCGCCTGGCGCCGGAGCGGCGGCTCGCGGTGTTCAAGGCGATCACCGCCGGCGGCGCGATGCTGGTCGGGCGGGTGGTGACGCGCGAAGTGGTGATCTCGACGCTGCGCGTGGTCGGCGTGCGGCTGAGCGCGCAGCAGGCGGCGCGCTACGTGCCGATCGCCGGCCAGGGCCTGGCGGCGGCGCTGACCTACGGCGCGCTGCGCTACGTGTGCGAGCAGCACATCCGCCAGTGCCAGGCGGTCTGTGCGCAGCTGCGCTTGCCGGCGCCGACCGACGTCGTGGGCTCCTGAGTTCGAAGTGCTCGCTGCCGCGCGCTCAGCCCGACGCCTGCTGCGCGTGGCGTAGCCCAGCGAGCGCAGCCGGCGGCGTGCGGTTGCGCCGGTTCGCACCGGCGCGCCGGCAGCTGCCGCGCCGGCGCCGGCAACCCACGCTCCTACAATCCGGGCCTCGTCGGGGCGTAGCGCAGCCTGGTAGCGCATCTGCTTTGGGAGCAGAGGGTCGCACGTTCGAATCGTGTCGCCCCGACCAGCCGCCAGCCGGCTGCAGCATCACCGCAGCGTGCGGCCAGCGCCGCGAGCCGCGGCCCCTCGGCCGCACGCGTCGCAGCCGCCGGCACTTCGCTGGCCCCGCGCCCGCCGTGCACGCGGCACCTTGCCAGCGGCGGTCGTCGCCGCCGCGCGCTCCGAGCCCGCAGCCGCGACGCAGCGTTCATCTCCGTGCCGCAGCCGGCGTGGGTGAGCCCTATCGTCGATTTAGCTAATAGCTATGGCCAAACGATAGTAAATAGCTTACAATGCGGCATCAGACGGGCACCGAAGCGGTACCCGCTGCCCACCGCAACCGCAAGGAGCCCCTATGTCCCTGATCAACACCCAAGTGCAGCCGTTCAAGGCGCAGGCCTATCACAACGGCAAGTTCATCGAAGTCACCGACCAGACGCTGAAGGGCAAGTGGTCGGTGCTGATCTTCATGCCGGCGGCCTTCACCTTCAACTGCCCGACCGAGGTCGAGGACGCGGCGCAGCACTACGCCGAGTTCCAGAAGCTCAAGGCCGAGGTCTACGTGGTCACCACCGACACGCACTTCTCGCACAAGGTGTGGCATGAGACCAGCGACGCGGTGCGCAAGGCCAAGTTCCCGCTGGTCGGCGACCCGACGCACCAGCTGACCAACGCCTTCGGCGTGCACATCCCCGAGGAGGGCCTGGCGCTGCGCGGCACCTTCGTGATCAACCCGGAAGGCGTGATCAAGACGA
>CAZKCJ010000168.1:0-6838 GCA_964550885.1 uncultured Rubrivivax sp.
CGCCCGCGCGAAGCCCCCGGCGCGCGGCGCAACGGGCGGTCCATCGACACCGCCTGCGCGCGCCGGATCCGCCCGCTGCCGCGCGGCCGGCGCCAGCCGGCGCGGCGCGGCTACGGTGGCGCCGCGAACCACTGCGCGGCCAGCGCCTGCTCGCGCTCGGCCTCGGCCTCGAGCAGGTACTGTGCGCCGTGCATCGCCTGGAAGGTGTCGAAGCCGCGCTCCAGGAAGGCCTGCAGCTCGCTCAGGCCGGCCAGCCGCGCCGGGCCGCGCATCAGGTGCAGCGCGCGCCGCAGCAGCGGGTTGCGGGTGTAGCCGTCGAGCGCGTCGCCGACCGCGCGCATCAGCCGGATCTGGCGCTCGCGGTCGCGCGGCCGGCCCACCGCCTGCCAGGCGGTGACGTAGCCGCGCGCGTCCAGCTCGCCCGGCGGCACGCAGCGGCCCATCGCGGTGTCCAGCGTCTCCGACAGCGAGTGCAGCTCGCCCAGCGTGCGCACGGTGTGCACGACCTCGCGCGGGAACAGCCGCACCAGCGCCGGCACCACGCGCGCGAACTGCGCGTCGCGCCGGCTGAAGTCGCCGGGGCCGTACAGGTCCTCGAGGAAGAAGCGCGCCGCGTCGCCGTAGCGCGGCGACGCGAGTAGGTCGGCGTAGGTGTGCTGGAAGCGCTGGTGCTGCCAGCGCTTGACCGCCAGCACGCGCTCGGCTAGTTGCGGGTCGCGCGCCCGTGCGGCCCGCTCGGCGGCCACGATCTGCAGCTGCTCGAGGATCGCCTGGGCCTGCGGGTGCATGGGGCATAGCGTACCAACCCCGCTCGCCCGGCGTGCCCGCGGGCCCGGGCGCAACGCTGGTGGATCGGGCGCGCCCGCCGCAGCGCGCTCCCCGTCCGCCGCGCGCCGCCGCCGTCCGCCGCCGTCCGCCACCGCCCGCCGCTGTCCACCGTGACGAGGCCGCCGCGTGGCCGCTGCATCGGCGCCGTGCGCGCCGGCGCGGTGGACTCGCGGCGTCGGCGCCGGCCGGGCGCAACGCCAGAATGCGGCCGATGCGAGTCGCGTGGCTGTGGCGCACCGCGTCGCTGCTGCTCGCCGGCAGCGCGCTGGCCTGGGCGTGGCTGTGCGCGCGCGCCGGCCACCCGCTGGTCGGGCTGGCCGGTGCGCTGCTGATCGGCGGCGTGCACGCGCCGCTGATGGCGGTCGAGGCGATCGTGCTGCACCGGGTCAACCGTCGCGACCCGGCGCCGGCACCGACCGCGGCCGAGCGGCTGCGCGCGTGGGCCGCCGAAGTCGTCGGCGCCGTCGTCGTCTTCGGCTGGCGCCAGCCGTGGCGCTGGGCGCAGCACCCGGACAGCGCCGGTGCGCCGGGGCAGCGCGGCGTGGTGCTGGTGCACGGCTTCGTCTGCAACCGCGGCCTGTGGCACCCGTGGCGCGCGCGGCTGCAAGCCGCCGGCGTGCCGGTGATCGCCCTGAACCTGGAGCCGGTGTTCGGCCCGATCGACGGCTACGCGCCGGCGATCGACGCCGCGGTGCAGCGAATCGCGCAGGCCACCGGCCGGCCGCCGCTGCTGGTCGGGCACAGCATGGGCGGGCTGGCGATTCGCGCGTGGCTGCGCGCCAGCGGCGCCGACGCGCGGGTGCACGGCGTGGTCACGATCGGCTCACCGCACCACGGCACCTGGACGGCCGCGCGCATCGGCCGGCTGCCGCTGGCCAACGCGCGCCAGATGCGGCTGGGCGACGCCTGGCTGCGCGCGCTGGCCGCGGCCGAGCCGGCGGCGCGGCGCGCGCGCTTCACCTGCTTCTACAGCCACTGCGACAACATCGTGTTCCCGGCATCGAGCGCGACCCTGCCCGGCGCCGACAACCGGCACCTGCGCGGGCGCGCGCACGTGCACCTGCTGCGCGACCCGGCGGTGCTGGCCGAGGTGCTGCGCCGGCTGCGCGACTGAGCCTGGATCCGGCAGCTGGGCACGTCCGAGCGGGCCGCGCAGTCTGCAGTCCGCAGTCCGCAGCCCGCCGCTGCCGGCGCGGCCGCGACCTGCCTCAGCCGGCGTTGGCGACCTGGATCAGCCGGTTCACCTGCGCCGGCGTCGGCGCCGGCCAGCCGGCCTCGCGGGCCACGCGCAGGATCGTCGCGTTGGTGTCGAAGTAGACCTGCCAGTAGTGGTCGGTGTGGCAGTACGGCCGCACCGCGATCACCGGGCCGACCAGGTTGATGTCGAGCACGCTGACCTCGACCGCGGGCGTCTCGACCACGTTGGGGATCGCCTTGACCGCGGCGGTGAAGCGGGCGATCGCGTCGGCCACGTCGACCCCGCCGGCCAGCTGCGCGCTGCGCTCGACCCGCCGCGTCGGGTTGGCCGAGAAGTTCTGGATGTTGTCGCCGAAGATCTTGCCGTTGCCGATGATCGTCAGCACGTTGTCCGGCGTGACGATGGTCGTCGCGAACAGGCCGAGCTCGTGCACGGTGCCGACCATGCCGCCGGCGCTGACGAAGTCGCCGACCTTGAAGGGCCGCAGCACCAGCATGAACGCGCCGGCGGCGAAGTTGCCGAGCATCCCGCTCCAGGCCGCGCCGATCGCCACCCCGGCGCCGGCCAGCAGCGCGGCGAAGCTCGTGGTCTGCACGCCGAAGTAGCCGAGGATGCCCAGGACCAGGGTGATGTTCAGCAGCACCGCGACGATCGAGCCCAGGTACTTGGTCAGCGTCGGGTCGACGTGGTTGCGGCTCATCGCGCGCGACATCAGGCTGACCACCAGGCCGATCAGCCAGCGGCCGACGACCCAGAAGACGATCGCCGCCAGCACCTTGATCGCCAGGGCGCTGACGGTGGTGCCCAGGAAGGTCTGGATGTTCTGCAGGTCCATGAACGAAGCTCCTCGTGGATGGCGCCGCCGGCAGCGGCGACGGCGCGATTGTGCGGGGCGGCCGCGGGTCCGGCGCCCGCAGGTCGGCGGACGGGCGGATGCATGGCGGCGGCGCGCGCAAGTCGCTCAAGCCACGCAAGCCGCTCAAGCCGTTGCAGCCGCGCAAGCCGCACGCGCGCCGTCGTGAGCGCGCCGTCGTGAGCGCGCCGTCGTGAGCGCGCCGTCGTCAGCGTACCGGGCTTGCCCCGCTTCGCCGGCCGACCGGCGCGAGCTCAGCCGTCCAGGTCGAGTAGCAGGTGGCGCGTCGGCGTCTCGCCGAGGTTGAGCAGCGCGGCGATCTCGCGCACGTCGTCGCCGATCGCCGCGTTGTCCCAGCCGAGCGCGCTGTGCCGCGCGACGCGCACCGCCAGCTGCACGTTGCGCACCTGCGGCGTGCTCGGGCGGCCGTCGTCCTCGAGCCGCGCGAGCAGCTCGGGCAGCCGCCACGCGCGCAGCAGCGCCTGCTGCAGCTCGGCCAGCTCGATGTTGAGCACCGCCCGCTGCGCGGCGGCCGAGCGCAGCGCCGGGTCGGCGCGCTGCGCGCGCGCGATCTGCAGCGCCAGCGCCGGCGCGTGCAGCCACAGCAGCAGCTCGGCGAAGTCGTGCAGCAGCGCGGCCACGTGCAGCAGCGCGGCGTCCGGATCCATCCGGTGCACCGCGAAGCCGAGCGCGAACACCGCCGCGCGGCGCGAGCGGCGCATCACCGCGTCGAAGCCGCGCAGCGCCTGCGCCTCGTCGGCCAGGTGCGCGGCCACCGTCGGCTGCGGCCCGAACGCGCGGAAGAACGGACCGATGCCCAGCAGCACCAGCGCCGCGGTCACCGTCTCCGGGTCGCCGCTGGTGCGCGCGCTGCGCACGCCGGCGACGTGCGCCAGCAGCTTCAGCGTCATCAGCGGGTCGTGCGCGATCGCCGCGGCCACCAGATGCGCGTCGACCGCGTCCTCGGCGGCGCGCAGCTCCTCGAGCGCCGCGGCGGTGTCGGCCAGCACCGGCAGCGGCGCGGCCAGGCACAGCCGCGTCCAGGCAGCGAGGTCCGGCGGCGCCTCGGTCAGGCGCAGCGGCGCGGGGCAGCACAGGTCCATCGGCAACACGCAGGGGGTTCGCACGGATATCGGCCGCGCGGCGCGGCGACTTGAGGCGGCAGCCGGGCAGGCCCGCACCGAAGCCCGACCGCGGCCGCTGCCCGCAGCCGCACGCGGCGCGAGCGCGCGTCAGCGCAGCGCCAGGTCGAGCGCGACGCCGGCAAAGACGCTCGCGCCCAGCCAGTGGTTCAGGCGGAACGCGCGAAAGCAGCCGTCGCGGGTGCGCGCGCGGATCAGCGTCCAGTGCCAGCCGGCCTGCGCGGCGGCGGCGGTCAGGCCCAGCGCGAAGACCGCGCCCAGGCCGAAGGCGCGGCCGAGCAGCGCCCAGCCGGCCAGGTGCAGCGCGTAGAAGGCCATCACCGCGGCGACGTCGAAGCGCCCGAGCGTGATCGCCGAGGTCTTCATGCCGATGCGCAGGTCATCGTCGCGGTCGACCATCGCGTACTCGGTGTCGTAGGCGAGCACCCAGCACAGGTTCACGCCGAGCAGCGCCCAGGCCGGCCACGGCACCGCGGCGCCGATCGCCGCCAGGCTCCAGTCGGCGCCGCCGCGCGCCGCGGCGAAGGCCATCGGAATGCCGAAGCTGAAGGCCACGCCCAGCACCGCCTGCGGCATCGACACCACGCGCTTCGCGTACGGGTACAGCAGCGTGATCGCGAGGCCGGCGAAGGACAGCAGGATCGTCGGCGGGTTGGTCGTCAGCACCAGCGCGAAAGCGAGCAGCGCGAGCACGGCGCCCACCGCCAGCGCCTCGCGCACGCCGAGCGCGCCGCGCGTGACCGGGCGCAGCGCGGTGCGCTTGACGTGGCGGTCGAAGTCGCGGTCGGCGACGTCGTTGACGCAGCAGCCGGCGCTGCGCATCAGGATCGTGCCGAGCACGAACACCGCGAGCAGGTGCCAGCCGGGCCAGCCGCCGGCGGCGATCCACAGCGCGCTCAGGCTCGGCCACAGCAGCAGCAGCCAGCCGGCGGGCCGGTTCCAGCGGATCAGGTCGAGGTACAGCGACAGCCGCGACGGCGCGGGGCTTGCGGGGGCGTTCATCGCTCGGCGGCAGTGGGCACGGCAGCGGCGCGCGGACCGCGCTTCAGGCCGAGCCGGCCGGTGCGCCGGCCTGGGTCGCGGCCAGGTCAACCGCCCGGGCGCGCAGCGCCTCGGCCTGCGCGCGCAGCCGGTACTTGGCGACGCGGTGCGTGGGCGTCAGCGGCAGGCTGTCGACCAGCAGCACGTAGCGCGGCACTTTGATCGGAGCCAGGTGCGCGCCGCACCAGGCGGCGATCGCGCCGGCCGCGGGCCGCGCGCCGGAACGGGGCACGATCACCGCCAGGATCTCGTCCTCGCCAAGCGCGTCGGGCACCGGGATCGCCGCGGCCTGCAGCACCTCGGGGTGCGCCTCGAGCACGCGGTCGAGCTCGGCGCCGGCGATGTTCTCGCCGCGCTTGCGGATGATGTCGCGCGCGCGGGCGACGAACCAGCAGTCGCCGTCGGCGTCGCGCCAGGCCAGGTCGCCGGTCCTGAACCAGCCGCCGTCGGCGAAGGCGGCGGCGGTCTGTTCGGGATCACGGTAGTAGCCCTGCATCACCAGCGGGGTCTTGACCCACAGCTCGCCGGTCTGGCCGTCGGGCAGGTCGCGGCCGGCCTCGTCGACGATGCGCAGCCGCGGCGGCGGCACCGCCGGGTCGGGGTGCGGGCTCGGCCGGCCCATGCTGCCGGCCTTGTGCGGCCCGTCGAACGGGTTGCTGAGCACGCCGGGGATCTCGGTCATGCCGTAGCCCTCGATCAGCGTGGACACGCCGAACTCGCGCTGGAACACCCGCCGGCACTCGGCGCTCAGCGGCGCGCCGTAGACCTTGCGCAGCGCGTGGCCGGGCACGAACTCGCTGCGCGGGCGGCGCAGCAGGATGTTGGCGACCGCGGCGATGAGGTTGACCTCGGTCGCGCACGTGCGCGCCGCCTCGCGCCAGAAGCGGCTGGCCGCGAAGCGCGGCTGCAGGATCAGCGTCGCGCCGGCCGCGAGCGCGCCCATCAGCGAGTAGAACAGCGCGTTGATGTGGAACAGCGGCAGGATGCACAGCAGCCGGTCCTCGGGCTGCAGCCGCATCCGCTGCACGAAGCCCTCGCCGGCGCCGATCAGCGTGCGCTGCGCGTGCATCACGCCCTTCGGGAAGCCGGTGGTGCCCGAGGTGTAGACGAACACGCAGGACGCGTCCGGCCCCGGCGTCGACGGTGGCTGGGCAGCGGCTGCGGCCGGCACCGGCAGTGCGCAGGTCGGCGCGTCGAACACCGGCAGCGCCGGCTCGGCCGGATCGGGCGCGTTCAGCAGCAGCCACGGTGCCGGCTCGATCGCCGCGGTCGCTGCGCGCACCGTCGCCAGCACTTCGGGCGCGCACAGCACGCCGCAGACCTGCGCGTGCGCGAGCACGTACGCGGCCTCGTCGACGCGGTAGGCGGGGTTCACCGGCACCATCACAGCGCCCAGCTGCGCCAGCGCCAGCAACGTCAGCACCGTGCTCGGATGGTTCGGGGCCATCACGCCGACGCGGTCGCCGGCGCGCACCCCCAGATCCGCATAGAGCGCGGCGGCGCGCTGCACCGCCGCCGCGACCTGCGCGTAGCTGAGGACCTGCGCGCCGAACTCAAGGCAACTGCGCTGCGGCGCAACCGCCACCCGCGCCGCCAGCCAGGAGCTAAGCGTGCCGCCGTGCGGCGGGTACAGCGACAGGACTTCGAGCGGCGTGTGCATGTTCAGGCGGCATTGTTTAGCGCCGTGGCCGTCGGCGGGAAGAGGCGGTGCATCGTCGTCATTGAACCTAGAAACCGCAGTTGGCGTTGGTTATCCCGACGCCGCGAGCGCCGGCG
>CAZKCJ010000169.1:0-6832 GCA_964550885.1 uncultured Rubrivivax sp.
TCGGTCGCAGCCGCGATGTGCCGGCAACCGCGCTGTTCCGTGAGATGGGTTTCGACGGAAGGGGGTTCCCGCGCCTGCGCTACGTAGTGGCGGCGGTGGCGATCGCGGCGATCCTTGCGGCGATCGCCATCCTGACGGCGAGCGACCGGCGCATCGCCATGATCTTCATCGGCGCCATGGCCTTCGCCTTCGTCGTACTGCGCGCCGTCGGCTACGTCGTCCAGGCGGTCGCGCGGAAGAGCCCGCGCGTGCGCTCGACCGCGCTGCGCCGTGCCGCTTCGAGGAAGGCGCGCTCCTCGGGCCCGGGCTCGACGCGATGGATGATCTCGGTGCGCGGCGGCAGGTCGGCCAGCACCTGCGCCTTGGTCCGGCGCAGCAGGAAGGGTGCGACCAGCCGACGCAGCCGGCCGCGCGCGGCGTCGCTGCGCTGGCGCTCGATCGGCGCGGCGAAGCGCTCGCCGAAGCGGTTCGCGCTGCCGAGCAGCCCGGGGTTGAGCAGGTTCATGATCGACCACAGGTCAGCGAGCCGGTTTTCCACCGGCGTGCCCGACAGCGCCAGCCGGAAGCCCGCGCGCAGCGTGCCCACCGCCTTCGCGCGCTGCGTCGCCGCGTTCTTCAGCGCCTGCGCCTCGTCGAGCACCAGCGTCGCCCAGTCGCGCTCGGCGAAGGCTTCGGCATCGCGCAGCAGCAGCGCGTACGACACGATCAGCAGGTCGCCGGCTGCGGCCTGTGTGATCTGTTCGGCGCGGTCGCCTTCGCCGTAAATCGCGGCGCTCAGTGACGGCGCGAAGCGCTGGCTTTCCGCGAGCCAGTTGGCGCACACCGAGGTCGGCGCCACCACCAGCGCCGGCCCGTCGGCCGCGCGCGCCAGCAGCAGCGCCAGCGTCTGCACCGTCTTGCCCAGGCCCATGTCGTCGGCCAGGCAGGCGCCGAAGCCGGCGGCGGCCAGCCGCGCCATCCACGCGTAGCCGTCGGCCTGGTACGGGCGCAGCGTGGCCTGCAGGGTCGCGGGCAGCGCCGGGTCGAGCGCGGCGGCCCGCTCCAGCTGCTGCGCGCGCTCGCGCCACGCCTTGTCGCCCTTGGCGCCCAGGTCCTCGGCGGCTTCGGCGAGCCAGGCCGCAGCGCTGGCGCCGATCTTGACGCCGATGGCGTCGGCCTCGGCGAGCGCGTCGAGGTCGGCCAGCCGCTGGCGCAGCTGCTCGGCCAGCGCCAGGTAGCGGCCTTCGCCGAGCGCGACGAAGCGGCTGCCGCCGGCTTCGCGCAGCAGCACCATCAGCTGCTGCAGCGACAGCACGCGCTGCTCGTCGAGCTGCAGCTCGCCGTCGATCGCGAACCAGTCGCGGTGGCTGCGCAGAGTCAGCTTCATCGCCGCCGCGTCGGCGTTGATCACCGACAGCGGCTTGCCGCGCGGCCACTCGAGCACGCGCACCGCGCCGCCTTCGGCCTCGGTCATCCGGCCTAGCGCCTGCACCGCGGCCAGCGTCTGCTCGGCGTCGTCGATCAGCCAGGTCGCGTCGGGCGGCGCTTCGCCGAGGAAGGGCAGCGCCTCGAGCACCGCGGCCAGATGCGCGCGCTCGGCATCGAGGTCGCGCGCAGTCGCCAGGCTCACGCCCTGGTGCAGCGTGATCAGCCGCGCGCGCGCCGCGCCCGGTGCGAGCAGCGGGCCGAAGCCGCCGAAGGGCCGCACCGCCAGGCGCAGCTCCATCGCGTCGCCGCGCGGCAGCAGTTGCGCGACCAGGCGCGCATCGCTTGGCACCGGCTCGCCGGCAGCCGCGTCGCTGTGCAACACGAAGTGGCCCGACAGCACGCGCAGCGCCGCGTCGAGCTCGGCTTGCGCTTCGACCGGCACCGTCCAGCGCTTGGCGACGAGTTCGGCCACGCGCCGCTGCGCCGGGCTGATGCGGATCAGCCGCGCGCGCTCGGGCGATTCGCTGACGATGCGCAGCGCGTTGCGGCGCTCGATCTCGGCGTCATCCTGGTCGTACGCGGGCAGGTGGCGGTCGATCTCGGGCTCGGTGTCGCTGAGCAGTTCGTCGCCGAGGTGAAACACGAACTGCTCGCTGCCGTCGCTGGCGCGCTCGCGGCGCACTTCCAGTGCCGGCAGGCTCTCGCGCAGCTCGACCTCGACGCCCGGCGCATCGGCGAGTTCGAGCGCCGGGTGGCCGACCAGCGCCTGCACCGCGCCGGCCAGGTCCAGGCTCAGGTCGGTGGCGCGATAGCCGGACGAGCGCAGGCAACGCGCGACCGCGGCGTCGCGCGGATCCAGGCGGCTGCGCTTCTTCAGCTGCAGCGGCGACAGCCTCTTCGGCTTCGCGCGCGCGCTGGCCGCCGGCTCGAAGACCTCCAGGTCGTAGGGCCGGCCGGCCGCGTCGAGCGTAAGCCGCCAGCGCAGCGTGAGCAGCGGTGCCTCGGCGGTGGCGCTGCGGCCGTCGCCGAGCGCGACGATCGCCGCCAGCGCGTCGCGCCATTCGGCCTGCGCCGGCGCGTAGAAGCGCGGCGCCCACTCGGGCGGCGCGTCGGCCGGCCGCGGCGGCACCGGCAGCTGCAGCCGCGCGGCGGCCTGGCCGAGCAGGTCGGCCTTCCACGGCCGCGCGTTGCGGTGCAACTCGGTGCTCAGCAGCTCGATCCGTGCCGCGGTCCAGCCCTTCGGGTGCTGGTCCAGCCACGCGGCCAGGATCAGCTTGTCGGCTTCGGCGTCCAGATCGATCGCATAGCGCTCGTCGCCCGGGGTGAACGCAGTCGGCTCGGCGCGCGCATCGCCCAGCCGCACCGCGATCGCGTGCGCGAAGCGGCCCCAGGGCTCGTGCACCGACGGCGTGCGCGAGCCCGATTCGGCGACGCACAGCTTGCGCGCCGCAGTCCACGCGGCGGCGTCGGGCTGCGCGAGCAGTGCGAGCACGTGCCACTGCAGCAGGCCGCGCGGCGCCAGCCCGCGGCGTCGGCCGAGCGCGGCGCCCAGCTCCTTCAGCGCCGGCGCAAAGGCGCCGGCGGCTTCGGCCCAGCGGCCGGCCCAGGCGCTGCACGCTGCCTCGAACACCGGCACATACGGCGCGCAGCCGGCATCGGCCTGCAGCGCGCGCTGCATCGCGTCGAAGTGGCCCAGGTGCAGCCGCCGCTCGGCGATGCGCAGCCGCAGCGAGGCCGGCACCGGGGCCGTCGTCGCGTCGAGCTCGGCGTCGATCCGCGTCAGCACCGCCGGCTCGCTCAGCAGCAGGCCGTTCTGGTCGAGGTTGGCCAGCAACCCCCACCACAGCGCCGGGTCGACCCGCTGCTGTGCGCCGATCTCGACCAGCTTGGCCAGCGCGCCCAGCGGCGCCGCGGCCATCGCCTGGTAGCCGAGCACCTTGTGCGCGCTGTCGTTGAAGGCCCGGGCCGACATGCCGCTGGCGAGCACCAGCAGCCACAGCGCCTCGGCCTCTTCCTGGTTGCGGGTGTTCGCCCAGCGCGACGCGGCCGTCGCCAGCGGCCCGATGCCGCCGCTCGAAGCCCAGGCCCAGACGCGCCAGGCGTCGCGCGCCGCCGGTTCGGCGAGCAGCTGCGGCAGCCGTTCGCGCCGCAGCGCCCAGTCGAGCCGGTAGCCCTGATCGGGCAGCGCCTGCAGCCGCCCGGCCGCGACCAGCGCGCGCAGCGCGGCGCCGACGTCGTCGGCGCTGAATGCGCGGCCGTCGCTGCGCTGCCAGTCGAAGCCGCGCAGCAGCAGCTGCAACGACGACTTGCCGCGCTGCCAGCCGGCCAGGCACAGCGCATCGAAGATCCGGTCCAGATCGGCCGGCGTCAGGCCGAGCGCGGTCGCGTCCTTGGGCGGCTTGGGCGGCGCCTTGGCCGACGCCGCTGCGGCGGCGGGGACGACGCGCTCGCGCGCTTGCCCCCACGGCTCACCGCGCAGGTTCACGTACAGCGGCCGCCAGCCCGACTGCTTCGTCGCCATCGTGGACCCGGGGTCTGCGGCCGTGCGCTGCGCCGACCGGCGGTTGCGACGCTCAGGCCGCCAGCAGCGGCGTGAACAGCGGATCGGACTTGCTGCGTGGCCGGTACGCCGACACGCGCTGCGCGATCTGCGCGATGTGCTCGGGCGTGGTGCCGCAGCAGCCGCCGACGATGTTGACGAAGCCGGCCTGCGCGAACTCGGCGAGCATGCCGGCGGTGACCTCCGGCGTCTCGTCGAAGCCGGTGTCGCTCATCGGGTTGGGCAGGCCGGCGTTCGGGTAGCAGCTGATGTAGGTGTCGCCGGCAACCTTGGCCAGCTCCTCGATGTACGGGCGCATCAGCGCCGCGCCGAGCGCGCAGTTCAGCCCGACCGCCAGCGGCTTCGCGTGTCGCACCGAGTGCCAGAACGCGCCCACCGTCTGCCCCGACAGGATGCGTCCGGACGCGTCGGTGACGGTGCCGCTGATGATCACCGGCAGCCGCTCGCCGCTGGCCTCCATCAGCTCGTCCAGCGCGAACAGCGCCGCCTTGGCGTTGAGCGTGTCGAAGATCGTCTCGACCAGGAACAGGTCGACCCCGCCCTCGAGCAGCCCTTCGGCCTGCTCGCGGTAGGCGTCGCGCAGCTGGTCGAAGCCGATGTTGCGCGCCGCCGGGTCGTTGACGTCGGGGCTGATGCTCGCGGTGCGCGGCGTTGGGCCGAGCGCGCCGGCGACGAAGCGCGGGCGCTCGGGGGTCGCCGCCTGATCGCAGGCCGCCCGCGCCAGCCGCGCGGCGGCGACGTTGATCTCGCGCGCGAGGTGGCCGAGGCCGTAGTCGTCCTGCGCGATCGAGGTCGCGCCGAAGGTGTTGGTCTCGATGATGTCGGCGCCGGCCGCCAGGTACTGGTCGTGGATCGCGCGCACCACCTCGGGCCGGGTCAGCACCAGCAGGTCGTTGTCGCCCTTCAGATCCTTCGGGTGCTCGCGCAGGCGCTCGCCGCGGAAGGCGGCTTCGGGCAGGTTCAGCTGCTGCAGCATCGTGCCCATCGCGCCGTCGATGATCACGATGCGCTGCGCGAGCAGCGCCGGCAGCGCGGCGCCGCGGGCGTAGGGAGTCGGGTCTTGCTTCACGCGCTGATTGTAGGGAGCCGGGGGT
Source organism: uncultured Rubrivivax sp. (assembly GCA_964550885.1). GTDB lineage: Bacteria > Pseudomonadota > Gammaproteobacteria > Burkholderiales > Burkholderiaceae_C > Rubrivivax. Next base: position 5,062 of record CAZKCJ010000169.1, read on the forward strand.
GGCGCCCCGGCGCGCGCGGCCGTGGACCGCGCTGCGGCCGACGCCGGCATCGGCACCGGTGCGGGCCGGTGAGGGCTGATGCGGGCCGATGCGGGTCGGCGCGCGCTCGCTGACGGCGGCATTTGCCGCGGCGGCCGCAAGCCGGGGCGCCGCTTGCGCCGACGGCGCTGCCGGCGAGCACGCCGCCCGACCTGCGGCGCGCGCGCATACTCGGCCGCCGGTGCCCGGCGCTGCAGCGACGCGACGCTGCGCGGCGCGGGGCGCGTCGCCACCTTTCGCTGCCACCGATGCCCGACCACCCGTTGCCCGCTGCGCCGCCGGACTCGCCCGCGCGGTCCGGCGATCCGGCGCCCGAGCGCGCACTGCGCCGGCGGCTGCATGCGCGTGGGCTGCGTTTTGCGCTGCGGCCGCGCGCGCTGCCCGGGCGCCCGGAGCTGGTGCTGCCCGCGCGCCGCGCCGTCGTCTTCGTGCACGGCTGCTTCTGGCACGGCCACGGCTGCGCGCCCGCTCGCGCAGCGGCGCGGTTCAACGCCGGCGCCTGGGCGCAGAAGATCGCGGCCAACCGCGCGCAGTTCGAACTCGATTGCGACGCGCTGCGCGCGGCCGGCTGGCAGGTCGAGCGGGTCTGGGAGTGTCAGCTCGACGACGCGAGCGCGATCGAGCGCCTGGCGGCCCGGCTGTTGCAGCGTTGACGCTGGCGCCCGCGCGCGACCGCGGTGGCCGCGAAGCGACGACGCTCGCGCCGCGCGCGGTTCGCGGCGCCGCCGTTCAGTGCAGCACCAGCGGCTGCTGCGCGAGCTGGGTGTAGCCGGCGATGTAGTCGTCCATCGCCTCGGTGCTGGGGCCGGACTCCATCAGCGCCTTCGCGCCGTCGCGGAAGCTGCGCGCGACCGCGCCTTCGATGAAGATCCCCTTGCGCGCGAACTTGTCGACGATCTCGTAGCCGCCATGCTCGGGCGCACCCGTGCTGTCGGCTTCGGGCTCGCCGATCTGCACGACCGCATACTGGTCCGAGTTGTAGAGCATCTGCATGACCGACGCCTCCTGCAGCCGCAGATGGGCGCCGCCGGCGGCATTTCAAGCCTCAGGGCGCAGGTCCGTCGACCGGGAGCAGCGCGCTCAGCCGCCACTCGGTCAGGCGCTCGCCCGGCACCAGCGTCAGCCGCAGCTGCACCGGCAGGTGCGCGCGCGCCGGGTCGAGCCAGACCTCGACCCGCTGGTCGTAGGGGCGGCTGGGCTCGCGCACCAGCCGCAGCGCGTGCTCGACCGGCCCGGCCGGCAGCGTGAGCGGCTCGTGGCCGCTGACGTCGAAGCGCCACAGCTCGGCGTCGCCGCGCGTGCCGACCACGAACAGCACGACCCGCGCGCCGGCCTGCGCCAGCGCCGAGTCGGCCTCGACCACCGCCGGCAGCTGCAGCAGCCAGCTCAGTCGATCCTGTGCGCCGGCAGGCAGCGGCAGCTGGTGCGTCGGCCCCGAGAAGCTGATGATCCGCTCGGCCCGCCGGAAGTTGGCCGCGCGCAGCTCGCGCCCGCGCCGGCGGTCGGCCAGCCGCACCGGCGCGATGCCGTCGGCGTCGATGCCGCCGCGGCTGAGCGCGCCGGTCGGCGCTCGCCCGGGCAGCAGCAGCAGCTCGCTGAGCTCGTAGCCGGCGCCGTCGCGCCGCCAGGCGAGCTGCAGCTCGCCCGCGACCGCGCCGCGCTGCAGCGCGTAGTGCAGCCGCACCGATGGCGGCAGGCGGGTCGGGTAGACCAGCACCACCGGCTCGCCGCC
>CAZKCJ010000170.1:0-6821 GCA_964550885.1 uncultured Rubrivivax sp.
GGCCCGTCGCCCGCGCCGCGCCGGCTTTCGGGTGACAAAGCTGCGTAGCCGACCGATTTGGTCACTCGGGTCACGCTCGTGCTGACGCGGGTGACGCTTTGTGACAGGCCTGCGTGACCGCCGCGTGACGGGTTGCACACGGCGCGGCCGGGTGCGGCGGCCAGGCCTCATGGCACGAAAGCTGCTGCCGATCTGCTGCTGGCGCGGGCGCGCCGCTGCGCAGCGCCCTCAACCTTGTCTGCACCACGAGCTGCCTCATGAACGGACCTTCGTCGGGAACCCTGCTGATCCACCGCCGGCTGCGCCCGGCCGCCGCGCGCGTGTCCGCCGGCGCGTCGTCGATGCTGCGTCTGTCGCGCGGCGCCGAGGCGCGGCTGCCGAGCGCGCCGGCGCTGACCGACTGGGTCGAGCGCGCGTCGGCGATGATGGACCTGACGCCGCTCGGCGACGAACCGCCGGCCGCGTCCCGCGTGGGCGCGCGCGGCGCGCGCACGTGAGCCTGCAGCCGGCGGCGCTGCCGCCGCGCACCCCGGCGCTGCCGCCGGCGCGCCGGCCGCAACTGGCGACGCTGCCGCCGCTGGCGGCGCAGCCGGTGCTGTGGACCGCGCGCCGGATGCCGCAGCAGCGCAGTCTCGACCTGCAGCCGCGCGCCAGCCGTTGAGCGGCGCGCGGCCCGCAGCAGCGGCGCTCAGCCGCGCGCCGCCGCGTCCTGCAGCTGGGTCTGCAGCTTGCGCGCGGTGCGCAGCGCCAGCGTCGGCTCGAACCCGGCCAGCGGCGCAATCCGCTCGACCACCTCGTCGACTTCATCGGGCCGGTGCACCAGCGCGTGCGCGATCACCGACAGCGCGCAGATCGCGCGCTTGGCGTGCGCGTCGGGCAGCTCGCCGCCGGCCTGCGCGCTCACGTGCAGGCGCACGCTGGCGACCGCGGCCGCGCCCAGGCCCCAGCTCTCGCACAGCGCGGCGCCGAGCGCGTCGTGGCTGACGCCGAAGCCCGCGTGCTCCAGCGTGACCAGCTCGGTGTCGTCGCGCGCGGCGCGCAGCATCGACGGGTAGTGATCGGGCGCGTGGCGGTACAGCACCGCCTTGCCGCACTCCTCGAACAAGCCAGCCGAGTGCGCGGCCCAGGCATCCTGACCCATCGCCGCGGCCAGCCGGCCCATCAGCAGCCCGCGCTGCGCGGCGCGCGCCCAGATCGGCTCGAGCTCCGGCGCCGGCGGGAAGGCCGCGCGCAGCCCCATCTCGAAGGTGATCGCGGCGACCTCGCGCATGCCGAGGTAGGTGATCGCCTGCTGCACGCTCTGCACCCGGCCCTTCAGCCCGTACAGCGACGAGTTGACCGCCTTCATCACCGCCGCGGCCAGCGCCATGTCGGCCTCGATCAGCGCGGCGGCCTCGCTGAGGTTCATGTCCTCGTCGGCCATCAGCAGCGACAGCCGCACCAGCGACTCGGGCCGGGTGGGGATGTCGATCTGCAGGGTGCGCAGGTCGGGGTCGACGGGCATGGCAGCGGTCTCGCGGGGCGACGGACTGGCCGCGATCCTACGCCGGGCCCCGCGGCCGGTCGGCCGGAGCGGGGCCGCCGCAACGAAGAAGGGCGGTGCCTGCGCACGCGCCCTTCCCCGGCTTCGCACCTTGCCCGGGTGGCGGCCGGGCGGCGGTCTCCTCGCACCATCCACCGGGCGGCGCCGACCGCGGCCGACGCCCCCCGCTGCAAGGCGCGCAATCTAAGGCGAGCCGGCGCGCGCCGGCATCGGGAGTTTCCCGTCACCCGCACCGCCGCCGGCGGCCGGCTCGCGGCCTCGTTCTGCGGGTTTGCCCTAGGCGCCAAAACAACACTTTGCCATCCAGCGCAAGATGGCACCGGCTCCGGAGATTCCATAATCGGGCGCGCTCCTTGGCTGCCACGCCTTTGCCTGAACGTTTCTCGCTGGGTCGAAGCACCGCATCGTTCTCCTGTCTTGATAAGGATCCCCAGTGGGTAACAAGCTCTACGTCGGCAACCTCGCCTATTCGGTGCGCGACGATTCCCTGCACCAGGCCTTCGCGCCCTTCGGCACGGTCACCTCGGCCAAGGTGATGATGGACCGCGACACCGGCCGCTCGAAGGGCTTCGGCTTCGTCGAGATGGGCACCGATGCCGAGGCCCAGGCCGCGATCAACGGCATGAACGGCCAGCCGCTCGAAGGCCGCCCGGTCGTCGTCAACGAAGCGCGCCCGCGCGAGGACCGTGGTTTCGGCGGCGGCGGCAGTCGCGGCGGCTACGGTGGTGGCGGCGGCGGCGGCAACCGCGGCCCGTACGGCGGCGGCGGCCGCAGCCCCTACGGCACCGGCGGTGGCCGCAGCGGCGGCGGGGGTGGCGGCTACGGCGGCGGCCGCGGCAGCTACTGAGCCGCGACCCTCGCAACGCTGGGGCTGGCTCGCGCCAGCCCTTTTGCTTGATGGGGCCGGCCCGCGTCCCGTGACCGGCTGGCGACGCCCGGCGCGCGCGCGGGCAGCAGCCGGCCCGACGCGCGCGCATCGCTGCCGCGTCCGCCAGTCTGGCTGCGCGACGCGCCGCGGCGCGCCCGCTTCGCCGGGCGCCGCGACCTACACGCGCTCGTGCCGCCGCCGCTTGCGCCCGCGCCCGGCGAACACGCGATCGAAGACCGCGTTGGGCAGCAGCCGCAGCAGCTTCGCGACCACCCCCATCTGCCACGGAATCACGCGGTAGCTGACGCCCGCGTCGATCGCGCGGATCGCGCGCGCGGCGAAGGCGTCGGGCGTCAGCAGGAAGGGCATCGCGTAGCGGTTGCCGCGGGTCAGCGGGGTGTCGACGTAGCCGGGCAGGATCGTCACCACCTGCACGCCGCTGCCGCGGCACTCGATCCGCAGCGTCTCGCAGTAGCTGATCACCGCCGCCTTGCTCGCGCAGTAGGCGCCGTGGCCGGGCAGGCCGCGGATGCCGGCGACGCTGGCGATGCCCACCAGCCGGCCGCTGCCGCGCTCGCGCATCGGCGCGAGGAACGGATGGAAGGTCGCGACCAGCCCGAGGTTGTTGGTCTCTAAGGTCGCGCGCAGCACCTCCAGGTCTTCGTAGTCGGTGGTGTCGATGCCGATGCTGATGCCGGCGTTGGCCACGACCACGTCGGGCACGCCGAACTGCGCGCAGCAGTCGCGGCCAGCGCGCACCACCGCGTCAGCGTCGCGCACGTCGGCGACGAAGACCCGCACGCGCTCGGCGGCTGCCCCCTGCGCGCGCGCCCAGGCCTGCAGCTCGGCGCCGCGGCGCGCGACCAGCGCGACCCGCCAGCCGGCGCGCAGGTAGCGCTGCGCCAGCGCCTGGCCGATGCCGCTGGATGCACCGGTGATGTAGGCCAGCGGGGCGATGCTCATCCGGAGTCCTTCGCGGTGGCGGGCGGTGAAACCGGGGCCGGCGCCGCCGGCAGGCGACGCAGATCCTGCGGCAGCAGCACCGCGCGGATCGGCCCTTGCAACTGCAGCAGCCCGGCCAGATGGTCATAGTCCAGGCCGGCAGCGCGGAACTCGCTGCCGTCGCTGCGCACCAGCACCGGCAGGTGCGACTTCACCCGCTCGGTGCGCGTGTACAGGTGCAGGAACTCGCCGCGAAAGGCCAGCGGCCGGCCCTGCTCGTCGCTGCCGTCGATGCGCGCATCGCCGAGCAGCTGCAGCTCGCTGCCGTCGCCGTTGCTCAGCGCGCGCCGCGCCTGCGCCAGCGTCGCGCGCCCGCCGCGGCCGACCACGCGCACGCGCGGGTCGTCGACCTCGATGTGGTCGACGTCGGGGAAGTGGCGCAGCCGCTGCCCTTCGACCCGCAGCTGCAGCCGGCCCTGCGGGTCGAAGCGCTCGACCACGAACTGCTCCATCGTGTAGTCGGGCTCGCTCGACGGCGGCGGCACCGGGCGCGGCACCGCGGGCATGGGCGAGTTCTTGACCAGCCACCAGGTCGCCAGCGCGAGCAGCCCCATCAGCAGCAGCGGCAGGTAGGTCGCGAGCAGCTCGCGCAGGCGCTGCAGCCAGGGTTGCGGCGCGCGCGGCGGGCGCGGCGCGTCGTCCGGCTGGCCCAGGCCGATCGGCACCTCGGGCAGATCAGGCAGGTGCAGCTCGAGCGCCATCGCGTTGCCCGCAGCGCGGCGCGCCGCTAGCCGGGGTGGCGCGGCTCAGCGCGCATCGAGGGTGACGCGCTGCTGCGCGAGCAGCCCGGCGTAGCGCCCGGCCGCGCACAGCAGCAGGTCGCAGAACTCGCGCGCCGCGCCGCGGCCGCCGGCCGCGGCGGTCACGTGGTCGGCCACCGCGCGCACCTCGGCGTGCGCATCGGCCGGCGCGGCGGCGAACGCGCAGCGCTGCAGCAGCGGCAGGTCGGGCCAGTCGTCGCCGATCGCCGCGGTCTCGTCCCAGCCGACGCCGAGCCGTGCGAGCAGCGCCTGCGCGGCGGCGAGCTTGTCGGCGGCGCCGAACACCGCGTGCGCCAGGCCGAGGTCGGCCACGCGCCGGCGCAGCGCCGCGCTGTCGCGGCCGCTGATCACCAGCGGCGCGATCCCGCCGGCGGCGAGCAGCTTCAGCCCGTGGCCGTCGAGCACGTGGAAGGCCTTGACCTGCTCGCCGTGCTCGCCGACGTACAGCCGCCCGTCGGTGAGCACGCCGTCGACGTCGAAGATCGCCGCGCGCAGTGCCAGGCCACGGCCCTGCGCCACCAGCAGCAGCGCGGGCGGCCAGTGCAGCGCCGGGCCGGCGGGGGTGCGCGGCATCAGATCACCTTCGCGCGCAGCAGGTCGTTGGTGTTGAGCGCGCCGACCAGGCGCCCGCCGCCGTCGACGGCGAGCACCCCGGTGATGCGGTGGCGCTCCATCAGCTCGGCGGCGTCGACCGCGAGCGCGTCGGCACCGATGCAGCGCGGCTCGCGGTGCATCACCTGCTCGGCGAGCAGGCCGCGCAGCTCGACCCCGCGCTCGATCAGCCGGCGCAGATCGCCGTCGGTGAAGATGCCCAGCACGCGGTCGTCGTCGTCGGTGACCACCGCGAAGCCCAGACCCTTGCCGGTCATCTCGCCGAGCATCTCGACGAAGCTCGCCTGCGGCCCCACCCGCGGCAGCTGCGCGCCGGTGCGCATCAGGTCGCGCACGTGGATCAGCAGCTTGCGGCCGAGGCTGCCGCCCGGGTGCGAGCGCGCGAAGTCCTCCTCGCGAAAGCCGCGCGCGTCGAGCAGCGCGACCGCGAGCGCGTCGCCCAGCGCCATCTGCGCGGTGGTGCTGGCGGTGGGCGCGAGGTTCAGCGGGCAGGCCTCCTGCTCGACGCCGCTGTCGAGCACGTGGTCGGCGTGCTGCGCGATCGTCGAATCGGCGCGGCCGGTCATCGCGACCAGGGTCACGCCGATACGCCGCAGCGCCGGCAGCAGCACCGCCAGCTCGTCGCTCTCGCCGCTGTTGGACACCGCCAGCACCACGTCGCCGGCGGCGACCATGCCCAGGTCGCCGTGGCCGGCCTCGGCCGGATGCACGAAGAAGGCCGGCGTGCCGGTGGAGGCCAGCGTCGCCGCGATCTTGCGACCGACGTGGCCGCTCTTGCCGATGCCCATCACGATCACCCGACCGCGGCAGGCGAGGATCGCGCGCACCGCGGCGACGAAGCCCTCGCCCTGGCGCGCGCGCAGGCCCAGCAGCGCCTGCGCCTCGATGCGCAGCGTGTCTGCAGCCAGCTGCAGCGCGCGCTGCGCATCGACCGGCGGGACGGGTTTAGCCAACGAGCGACTCCGATAGCATCGGTCATTCTAGGAGCGCGCCCTGCGCACCCGGGCCGCCCGCCGCGCCGCTCGATGGCCACCACTCTCGAACTGGTCCTGCTGTACCTGATCGCCGCGGTGGGGGCGGCGGTGCTGTGCCGCATGTGGCGGCTGCCGCCGATGCTCGGCTACCTGACGGTGGGCGTGCTGATCGGCCCGAACGCGCTGGCGATCGCGCGCGACACCGAGCCGATCCAGCGGCTCGCCGAGTTCGGCGTCGTCTTCCTGATGTTCGTGATCGGGCTGGAGTTCAACCTGCCCAAGCTGCGCAGCATGCGCTCGCTGGTCTTCGGCCTGGGCCTCGCGCAGGTGCTGCTGACGATCGCCCTGGTGCTGGCCGGCAACGCGCTGCTCGCGTGGCTCTGGGCGTTCGCCGGCTGGCCCTGGGAGCTGAGCTGGCAGGGCAGCCTGGTGCTGGGCGGCGCGATGGCGATGTCCAGCACCGCGATCGTCGCCAAGCTGCTGGCCGAGCGGCTCGAGCTCGAGAGCGAGCACGGCCGCCGGGTGATCGGCGTGCTGCTGTTCCAGGACCTGGCGGTGGTGCCGCTGCTGGTGCTGATCCCGGCGCTGGACGAGAGCGGCCCGGCGCTCGCACAGGCGCTGGCGATCGCCGGGCTGAAGGCCACGCTGCTGCTGGCGCTGCTGCTGGTCGGCGGGCGCCACCTGATGCGCTGGTGGCTGACGCTGATCACGCTGGGGCTCGCGTGGATCACCCAGATGGCCGGGCTGTCGCTGGCGCTGGGCGCCTTCGTCGCCGGCATGCTGGTGGCCGAGACCGAGTACAAGCAGAAGGTCGAGACCGACATCCGGCCGTTCCACGACGTGCTGCTGGGGCTGTTCTTCATCACCGTGGGCATGCTGCTGGACTGGCGCGCGCTGCGCGACCAGTGGCCGCTGGTGCTGCTGCTGACGACCTTTCCGGTGCTGGTGAAGTGCGCGCTGGTGACCGCGCTCGCCCGCGCGGCAGGCGCCGGCGCCGGGGTCGCGCTGCGCACCGGGCTGTACCTGGCGCAGGCCGGCGAGTTCGGCTTCGTGCTGCTGGC
>CAZKCJ010000171.1:0-1254 GCA_964550885.1 uncultured Rubrivivax sp.
GCCGAGATTCTCGGCGCGGTGGCCGATCGAGACCTGCACGCCCTTCTCGCGCAGCAGCTTGGTGATCTCGAACACGGTGTGCTGCGCCTGCGCGACCGCCATGCCGTAGCCGGGGACGATGACGACGGTCTTCGCCTCGCGCAGCATCTCGGCGGTCTCGACCGCGCTCACCGGCTGCACCTCGCCGGCCGGCTGCGCGGCGTCGCCGCCCGCTGCCGCCGGCGCGCTGCCGCCGCCGCTGCCGAAGCCGCCGGCGATGACGCTGATGAAGTTGCGGTTCATCGCGCGGCACATGATGTAGCTGAGGATCGCGCCCGACGAGCCGACCAGCGCGCCGACCACGATCAGTAGGTCGTTGCTGAGCATGAAGCCGGTCGCCGCCGCCGCCCAGCCCGAGTAGCTGTTGAGCATCGAGACGACCACCGGCATGTCGGCGCCGCCGATCGCCATCACCATGTGCACGCCAAAGAGCAGCGCGATCGCGGTCATGATCAGCAGCGGGCCCATGCCCGATGCGATGTCGTGCGCGTTCAGGAACACGCGGCCGAACCAGATCACGACCAGCAGCCCGGCGAGGTTCAGCCAATGGCGCCCGGGCAGCAGCATCGGCTTGCCGCCGATCTTGCCCGACAGCTTGCCGAACGCGATGATCGAGCCCGAGAACGTGATCGCGCCGATCAGGATGCCGACGTAGATCTCGACTTCGTGGATCGCCTTCTCGGCCGACGTCGCGAACACGGTCGAGGTGTCGACGTAGCTCGCGAAGCCGACCAGGCACGCGGCGAGCCCGACGAGGCTGTGCATCGCCGCGACCAGCTCGGGCATCTGCGTCATCTTCACGGTGCGCGCGGCGTACAGGCCGATCGCGCCGCCGACGACCATCGCGCCGATGATCCAGCCGTAGCCGGCGGGCGTGACGCGCGGTCCGAAGATCGTCGCCAGCACCGCGATCGTCATGCCGATCACGCCGAACAGGTTGCCGCGGCGCGCGGTCTCGGGGTTGGACAGGCCGCCGAGGCTGAGGATGAAGAGAATGGTCGCGCCGATGTAGGCGACGGTGACGAGGCTCGTGGTCATCGCCGGCTCCTCACTTGCGGAACATCGCCAGCATGCGCTGGGTGACGGCGAAGCCGCCGATCATGTTGATCGCGGTCAGCGCGAGCGCGAACACCGCGAGCGTGACGATCAGCAGGTGCGGCCGGTCGGCGGCGCCGGCAGCGTCCAGCGGCGGCGCGATCTGGATCAGCGCGCCGA
>CAZKCJ010000171.1:1264-3059 GCA_964550885.1 uncultured Rubrivivax sp.
CGAGATCGCGTTGGTCACGCTCATCAGCGGCGTGTGCAGCGCGGGCGTGACGTTCCAGATCACCATGTAGCCGACGAAGCAGGCGAGCACGAAGACGGTGAAGTGCGCGAGGAAGCTCACCGGCGCGTACAGCCCGACCAGCGCGAACAGCACCGCGCCGACCGCGAACACGATCGCGAGCGTCGCACCCGCCATCGGCTCGCCGGGGCCATGGGCCGCGGCCTTCGGTGCGGCGGCCGCCGCAGCCGGCTTGGGTGGCGGCGGTGCCGCGAGCTTGAGCGGCGGCGGCGGCCAGGTAACCTCGCCCTGCTTGATCACGGTCAGGCCGCGGATCGCGTCGTCGTCCATGTTGACGTCGATGGCGCCGTCCTTGGTCTTGCACAGCTCCTCGGTCAGGCGCAGCAGGTTGCTCGAATACAGCGTCGAGCTCTGCTTCGCGAGGCGGCTCGCGAGATCGGTGTAGCCGACGATCGTCACGCCGTGGCGCACCGCCACCTCGCCGGGAACGGTGAGTTCGCAGTTGCCGCCCTGCTCGGCCGCCATGTCGACGATCACGCTGCCCGGCTTCATGCTCTGCACCATCTCGGCGGTGATCAGCCTGGGCGCCGGCTTGCCCGGGATCAGCGCGGTGGTGATGATGATGTCGGCGTCCTTGGCCTGCTCGGCGTACATCGCGCGCTGCGCGGCCTGGAAGCCCTCGCTCATGACCTTGGCGTAGCCGCCGCCGCCCGAGCCTTCTTCCTCGTAGTCGACCTTGACGAACTCGCCGCCGAGCGACACCACCTGGTCGGCGACCTCGGCGCGGGTGTCGTTGGCGCGCACGATCGCGCCCATATTGGCCGCGGTGCCGATCGCCGCGAGGCCGGCGACGCCGGCGCCGGCGATGAAGACCTTGGCCGGCGGGATCTTGCCGGCGGCGGTGACCTGGCCGTTGAACAGGCGCCCGAAGGCGTTGGCCGCCTCGATCACCGCGCGGTAGCCGCTCACCCCCGCCATCGAGGTCAACGCGTCCATCTTCTGCGCGCGCGAGAGCTGGCGCGGCAGCGAGTCGATCGCGAGCACGGTCGCCTTGCGCGCGGCGAGCGCCTGCATCAACTCGGGGTTCTGCGCCGGCCAGACAAAACCGATCAGCGTGCCGCCCTCGCGCAGCAGCGCCACCTCCTCGGCAGTCGGCGGGCGCACCTTGAAGACGATGTCGCAGCCGCCCCAGATCTCGGCGGCGCTGGCGAGCACCTCGGCGCCGGCGGCGCGGTAGCTGTCGTCGTCGAAGTTCGACGCGTCACCGGCGCCGGTCTCGACGGCGACGGTGAAGCCGAGCTTGACGAGCTTGGCGACGACGTCGGGTACGGTCGCGACGCGCTTCTCGCCGTCGGCCCTCTCTCTTGGCACGCCGATGCGCATGGTGCTTCTCCTCGGATTGGTCGCGGCCTGCGGAAGCCGGCGAAGCTATCACAAGCCGGCCCGGGTGCTCCCTGACCATGGTCAGGCTGCGGCTACCATCGTTGCGCGATGTCCACCGAGCGCTTCCGCCCCGCCGTCACCGTCGCCGCGGTGGTCGAGCACGAGGGCCGCTACCTGCTGGTCGAGGAGCACACCGACGACGGCCTGCGGTTGAACAACCCCGCCGGCCACCTGGAGCCGGGCGAGACGCTGCTCCAGGCAGTGGTGCGCGAGGCGCTCGAGGAGACCGCGCGCCCGTTCGCGCCGGACGCGCTGGTCGGGGTGTACCGCGCTGACCTGCGGCGCGGCGACGCCACCGTGGCCTACCTGCGCTTCGCCTTTCGCGGCCGCGTCG
>CAZKCJ010000171.1:3069-5682 GCA_964550885.1 uncultured Rubrivivax sp.
ACCGACGGCCCCGACGGCGCCGACGACGACGCGCCGGGGCGCTGACCGATCCAGCGCGCCAGCGTGCGCCGCAGCGCCGGCGGGTCGATGGTCTTGGACGCGAAGTCGTTCATGCCGGCGGCCAGCGCCTCGTCGCGCATCGTCGTCAGCGCCGCCGCGGTCCAGCAGATGATCGGCAGCCGCTGCTCGTCGAACTCGCGCCGCAGCTCGCGCGCCGCCTCCTGCCCGCTCATGCCGGGCATCATCATGTCCATCAGCACCGCGTCGTAGGGCCGGCCGGCCGCGGCGGTCGCGCGCACCGCCGCCACCGCCGCCTCGCCGTCGGCGACCTCGTCGGCCTCGACCCCCCAGCGCCGCAGCGTCTCGACCGCGATCAGCCGGTTGACCACGTCGTCATCGGCCACCAGCAGCCGCGTGCCGGCCAGGTCGACCGGCGCCTCGGCCGGCAGCGGCGCGTCGGCGGCTGCCGCCGCCTCGGGCAGCGGCAGCTCGGCCCAGAAGCAGCTGCCCTCGCCGGGGCGGCTGATCACGCCGACCTCGCCGCCCAGCTGCAGCGCCAGCTCGCGGCAGATCGACAGCCCCAGGCCGGTGCCGCCGAAGCGCCGCGTGGTCGACTCGTCGGCCTGGGTGAACGGCCGGAACAGCCGCGCCTGCACCGCCGGGTCGATGCCCGGCCCGGTGTCGTGCACTTCGAAGCGCACCCGCTGCGCGTCCAGCCGGCGGGCTTCGAGCCGGGTCTCGCCGGCCTCGGTGAACTTCAGTGCGTTGTTCAGGTAGTTGCCGAGGATCTTGCGCGTGCTCAGCTCGTCGCCGACCACCGTGCGCTGCAGCGCCGGGTCGACCGCCAGGCGCAGCGCGACCCCGCGCGACTGGCCGAGCGCGGCGTAGGCCTGGCCGAGCTCGCGCAGCAGCTGGCCCAGGTCGAAGGGCGCGAGCACCGGCTCGAACTTGCCGGCCTCGATCTTCGACAGGTCGAGGATGTCGCCGATGATCGCCGCCAGCGCCTGCGCGCTGTCGACGATCCGGGCCAGGTACTGCTCGCGCTGCGCGGCGTCGGTGGCCGGGTCGGCGGCCAGCCGCGCCATGCCGATCACCCCGCTCAGCGGCGTACGCAGCTCGTGGCTGGTGTTGGCCAGGAACGCGCTCTTCGCGCGGTTCGCCGCCTCGGCCGCGTCGCGCGCGCGCGCCAGCATCTGCTCGGCGCGGCGCTGCTCGGTCACGTCCTGCACCAGCCACAGGGTCGCGCTGGTCAGCGGGTTGGCCGGGTCGATCGCGCGGCCGGTCACGCGCGCGAGGAAGGTGCTGCCGTCGGCGCGCATCACCCGCGTCTCCAGCGTCGCCGCCTCGCCGCGGGCGAGCTTCGGGCCGAGAGCCTCGCCGATGTGGCGGTAGTCGTCGTCGCTCGCCCAGACGACGCGGCCGCTGCGCCCGATCAGCTCGCCCGGCGGCCAGCCGTACAGCTGCTCGAACCACGGGTTGGCGAGCACGATGCGGCGCTCGCGCGTGACCGCGATGCCGATCGCCGCGTTCTGCAGGATCGCCTCGTGTTCCAGGCGCGCGCGCTGCGCGTCGGTCACGTCGCGCGCGTTGACCACCAGGTAGTCGCGCCGGTCCAGCGCGAAGCGCGCGCCCGACACCCGCATCTGCACCACCTCGCCGTCACGGGTGACGAACTCGGTCGCCAGGTCCTGCACGCCGCCGTCCTCGCGGATCGCGGCGACGAAGCGCTCCAGCGCGTGCGGGTCGCGCCACAGCCCCAGCTCCTGCGCGCTGCGGCCCTCGACCTGCGCGCTGCTGTAGCCGGTCAGCCGCTGGAAGGTCTGGTTGACCATCGCGAAGCGCCCGGTCTGCAGCTCGCTGAGCGTGATCACGTCGGGGCTGGTCGCCACCAGGTGCGACAGCATCGCCTCGGAGCGGCGCACCGCGTCCTCGGCGCCGCCCCGCTCGGTGTCTTCGACGAAGATCGTCACCACCGCGCTGCCGCCGGGCGCGTGCACGCGCACGCCGGTCGCGCGCGCGTGGATCCGCCGGCCGTCGCCCGCCTGCAGCCGGTACTCGGCTACCGGCAGCGCGTCGCCGGCAGGCAGCGCCGGCAGCGTCTCGTACGCGCGGCGCGCGCGCTCGCGCGAGTCGCCGCTCTCGAAGGCCGCCAGCAGGTCCTGGCCGATCAGCGCGTCGGGCTCGTTCAGGCCGAACATCGCCGCCGCCGCCGGGTTCGCGTCCAGCACCCGGCCGCCGACGTGCAGCACCAGCGGCGTCGGGATGCGCATGAACAGGTCCAGGTAGCGCGACTCGGTGGCCGCCAGCGCCTGCTGCGCCTGCACGTCGGCGCTGACGTCGTGCACCACCCCCCAGTAGCCGAGGAACACGCCGTCGGCGTCGAAGCGCGGCTCGCCGCTGACCAGCCCGTGCTTGAGCTGCGTGCCGCTGCGCCAGCGTGCCGCCAGGTCGAGGAAGGGCTCGCGCGCCTCCAGGTGCGCGCGCAGCTGGTCGAGCGTGTCGTCGTCGATCTCGGCCTGCGGCAGCTCCCAGGGCACGCTGCCCAGCCAGGCGGCGGCCGCCGCCGGGTCGGCGCGGCCGTGCTGCGCGTGCAGCATCACCAGCCGCAGCCGC
>CAZKCJ010000171.1:5692-6727 GCA_964550885.1 uncultured Rubrivivax sp.
CTCCCAGTAGCCGTCGGCGGCGATCGCCAGCAGGTCGCGAAAGCGCTGCTCGCGCTCGTCGGCCGCGTGGATGTTGCGGTCGACCACGCGCGCGATCAGCCCGCCGCCGGCCAGCCCGGTGGCGATCACCGTCAGCTGCACCGCGGTGCGCAGGCCGAGCGCGTCGGCCGTGTGCGGCAGCGGGCTGTCGGCCAGCCAATGCTGCTGCTGCGCCAGCGCCAGGCCGATCACCGCCGCCGCGCTCAGCGCCGCCGCCACCAGCCCCCAGCGCAGCCCCGACACCGCGCCGACCAGGCACACCAGCAGCCCGAAGAACGCGAGCCCCGGGTCGCCGACGCCCCAGTCGAGCCGCACCGCGCCGAAGCCGACCACCGCGATCACGCCGACCAGCACCAGCGCCACCAGGTCTTCGGTGCGCGCGCTGCGCAGCCGCATCGCCGCCGCCGCCAGTGCGGCCAGCGCGCCGCAGGCCGCGACCATCGACCAGCGCTGGCCCGGGGTCAGGCCGGTGGGCAGCAGCAGGTAGGCCAGCACCACCAGCAACGCGATCGCGCCGACCAGCGCGAACAGCTGGCGCGCGATCCCGTGGCGGACCTTGAGCCTCGGGTCAAAGGCGGAGTCGAAGGCAGACGGCGGCACGACGGGGGTGGACGAGGCGCGGCGGCGCGCCGGCTGCAGCAGCCCGGCCCAGCCGCGCGCCGCCGGCCGACCGCGAGTGTGGCGCCGGCGGCGGCCGCTTCGCGCCGGCGCTGGCCGCGCGGGGCGCATCAATTCACGCCGCAGGCCGCGGCCAGCTGCGCGCGCGTGGCTTCGGCCGCACGCCGGGCGGCGGCGGCGAAGTCGGCTCCGGCCGACGCGTACAGCACCGCGCGCGACGAGTTGACGACGATCGGCGCGTCGGCGCGCCAGCCGGCGTGCACCGCGGCGGCGGCGTCGCCGCCCTGCGCACCGACCCCGGGGATCAGCAGCGGCAGCGTCGGCGCCAGCTCGCGCACACGCGCCAGGTCGGCGGGGAAGGTCGCGCCGACCACCAGC